>JAOQAA010000413.1 GCA_025963815.1 Capsulimonas sp. | reverse complement strand
TCGGGCATTCGGATTTTCGTTCCGGACAGCAGGAGATCGTTGAGTCGGCGCTGGCCGGCCGGGACACGCTCGCAGTGCTGCCGACCGGCGGCGGCAAGTCCGTCACGTATCAGCTTCCCGCCATGATGCTGCCGGGTGTCACCCTGGTTCTCTCGCCGCTGATCGCCTTGATGAAGGATCAGCTGGAGAACCTGTCTCCCGAGGTTGCGGCGCACACGACGATCATCAATTCGTCGCTGGACCCAAGCGAAGTGGCGCGGCGGCTGCGGCGGACGGCGGATGGGCATTTGAAGATGGTGTACGCGGCGCCCGAGCGTCTGCGTCAGGCCTCGTTCCTGCATGCGCTGCGCCAGGCCCGGGTCTCACTGGTGGTCGTGGACGAGGCGCACTGCATCTCGCAGTGGGGGCACGATTTCCGGCCGGATTACCGGGCGGTCGGCCGCGCCGTCGCCAGCCTCGCCCCGCGTTCCGTGCTCGCCGTGACGGCGACCGCCACGGAATCCGTGCAGGACGATATCGAGCGCCAGCTGGCTCGTCCGATGCATCGCATCATCCGCCCCACGTATCGCGACAATCTCTTTCTCTCGTGTCGTCTGGTTCAGGGCGAGGATGAAAAATTAGAGATGGCCCTGGACCTGGCGCGCGAAGCGAAGGGGCCGACGCTGATCTACGCCGGCTCGCGGGAAAAGTGCGAGCGTCTCTCTCAGATGCTGAAGCGGTATCGCATCAACGCCGGGTTTTACCATGCCGGGCTGCCGCCGGAGGAGCGCGGAGCGGCCCAGGACCGGTTCATGCGCAGCGAAATCCAGGTAATGGTCGCGACGGTCGCGTTCGGCATGGGCGTGGACAAGGCGGATATCCGCACGCTGGTGCACTACAACCCCTCGCGCACGCTGGAGAATTACTACCAGGAGGCGGGACGCGCCGGACGGGATGGGCTGCCGTCCGAGTGTATCCTGCTCCATTCGCGCGCCGACGCCTCCAACGCCGCGCGCTACCTGCGCGAGGACACGCTTTCACTCGACGATCTGAAGCGGGTCTATAACATCGTGCGTGGATCGATCAATGGGCGCATCGGGCCGGTCTCCAGTGAGACGCTGGCGTCGCAGGCGGGCGAGGACGGCGAAGATCTGGTGCGCTCCACGCTCCCAGTCTTGGAGGAAGCGGGGCTTCTGCGGCGGCATGTGGACGCCCCGCGTACCTGCTACGTCACCATGCGCGGCGACAGCCCTCCGGTGGACGACACGCTGGAAGGCGCGCTGATGGACGAGTTTATCGAGACCGTGCGTCGTTCGAGCTCCTGGGATATCGCCGAGCTTTCGGCGGCGACCGGCGTTCCGATGCCGGAGGTCGAATCGACATTGCTGTCTTTGCAGGAAACGGGAGTTCTGAATTTCCGGGCGTCGCCGCGTGAGATGCTGATCGAGCTTTTGCCTGCGCCAGCCGGCTCCAAGGCTTTGATGGAGGAGATGCTACGCCACCGCGCCCGCGAAGCGAAGCACCGGGTGGACGCGATGATCTCCTATTCCCGCGATAACAAGTGCCGTCACGGCGCCGTCGCGCGCTACTTCGGCGACAACTGGCCGAACCTGCCCTGTGGCATGTGTGACGTCTGCCGCGCCAAGGCGTCGGGATTGAGCCGAGCTGCCGTAAAGCCTGCCGCCGTGACCGCATCTGCGCCTACCGCCGAGGACGCCGCCGCTGGGCCGCTGTACGCCCTGCGCCTTGTCGCCACTCTCACTTCTGGCATGAGCCCCTTCGCGCTGGGGCGCACGGGGCTGGTTCGCGCCCTGCGGGGAACGCCCGACGCTCCTATCCGCCCCGATCGCGCTCGCGAGTTCGGCGCCCTTTCGGCATTCAAAAAGGCGGAGATCGAGCGGCTCATCGACGCCTTGCTGGAATCCGGCCATTTGCGCCGCGACGACGAAGATGAGTATCGCCGTTTGTATCTGACGACGGAGGGGCGGGACGCCATCTCTTCTGAGGAGATCGACATTCCCTGGCCGTCCACCAAACCGTCCCGAAGCGCCGCTCCGCGCCGCGCTGCGTCCAGCGACATGGAAGACGATACGGAGCCGGGCGATTTCGATCCCGAGCTGTTTGAAGTCCTCAAAAACTGGCGGCGCGAAGCGGCGCGCGAGGCGAGCGTGCCGCCTTATGTCATTTTTGGCGATAAGACCCTGCGCGCCCTGGCCGAAATGCGGCCAACAAATGAAGAAGATTTGCTGCGTGTTCCCGGAATTGGGCCGGCAAAATCGGAAAAATTTGGGAATATCATTTTAAGGATGGTGCGCGGAGAAGTAGGGTAAAGAAATGGGGAAGAAAGACCGAAAATAAAATTGGGCTAGTATCAACGAAGCAATTGACAAAAACGTTTAACCGTCGTATAATGGCTTATGCTAGTACGGACTAGTGGTAAGTTTTAAGGAATTGTTTACCTTAATTGTTATATGAAAGTTTTGCTCTTATTGCGTTCTTAGTTGGGAATTTGCGAAGACCCGCCGACGTGATTTGCGGCAATGCTACTTTGTCGTAGGAGGAATTATGAACCGAAAAGGCTTTACTTTAATCGAACTTCTAGTTGTCATCGCAATAATCGCGATACTTGCCGCCATTCTTTTCCCTGTCTTCGCTCAAGCTCGTGAAAAGGCTCGCGCGATCTCCTGTATTTCCAACTTGAAGCAGATCGGTTTAGGGCTGATCCAGTATTCGCAGGATGTGGATGAGCAGCTGCCGCCGGCTTGGATCGGCTATTCCACGGACCCCGCCGTCAACGTGGGGTACCCCGGCAAGGCGCGCTGGATGGATGTGATCCAGCCATACGTCAAAAGCACTGCAATCTTTTCCTGCCCGGACTCCAATACGAAATACGTGCCAGTTCCCGCAAACAAAATCGTCAGCGACACAGATCCCGCCACCGGAAAATCTTATCGAGAAGAGAACGGCGGCTACGCGATGAACGTGACTTACTTCTCCGCTGATGACGCCGCGCAGCCTCCCACGCCTGTTCCGGATGTTCCGTCTGAGGCTTCGAAAAATCTCGCTTCGCTTCCGGATCCCTCCGGCACGCTCTATGTCTTTGACTTTAACAACGGCGGCGACTCGTTCCAATGCGTTTGGGGTGGAATCAGTACCGGATGGGCGCAGCCGACGATTGATCCTGCGGCTAAGCCTCGCACTTTGGGTGTCAACGGCTGGCTGCGTGAACTGCATCAAGGCCGTGTCAACACGCTGTTTTGCGATGGGCACGCCAAAGCCGTCACGCTGGATTATATGACCGAGAAAGCGACTACGGGGCCGACGGCCGGCGCTTACAAGCACTTCACCATTCAGGACGATTGATCTTTTGTGACTGTTGCGATTCAAATACTTGACGTCGATCGATATTTCTTGGCCCTTCGGAACCATGAGCGGTTCCGAGGGGCCGAGATTTTGGTCATCCGTGATGAATTAGCGTAATTCAACTCCAAATATGATAAAATCTTATTGCGCCACCAGGAGCCCATAAAACACGTTTGTAAGGAATTCTCCTTTGATGCATCGCCGGCCAACCCAAGCAGATGTCGCTCGCCTCGCCGGTGTCTCCAAATCGACCGTCGGCTTTGCGCTTAGCGACCGCTACGATATCGCCATTCCGGAGACGACGCGCCAGCGCGTGAAGCGCGCGGCTCTGGAAATCAACTACCGGCCGAATCTTGCGGCGCGCGCGCTGAACTCAGGACGGATGAACGCCGTCACCATCGCATTCCCCGGATCGATCCATTCCTACTACGCCCGCGTGCTCGAAATGTTTGAATATCATTCAAACTTGCACGGTTACCATTTGATCGCCAGCACGATTGGCTCACTCGATTCGCACAACAGCGGCCTGGACTTCGCCACTCTGCTGCACGGACCTAGCGATGCGGTGATGCTGGTGGACGCCTTCGGACATTATCTGCCCAATGTCCATGAGATTTTGTCCGGCCCAAAGCCCGTGATCTCGATGGGGATTACCGAGATCGACGGAATCGATAGCATTGTCATCGACCTGATGGCCGGGGCCGACGCTGCGTGCCGTCATCTGATTGAGGGCGGGGCAAGACGCATGATGTATTTCGGGGCCAATATGCCGCAGGACGACATTCCCGCATATATCGAAAAATGTTTGACGAGCGATGACGCCGACCCGCGCTGCATCGCGTTCTGCCGCGCCGCCCGCGCGGCGGGAATACCGATCCATATGGTCGGCGGCTATCTCAGCGATCGCAGCGCTACCATCGACACACTGGAGGCGTATATCGCCGCCCATGGGTGCCCTGACGCCATCTTTTGTCACAACGATATTCTGGCGATCCGCGTGCACGGGGTTCTGCGCCGAATGGGATACCAGATCCCGCGCGATGTTCGTTTGATCGGCTGCGATGGTATTGAAGCGTGTGAAGATATGGAGCCGCCTCTTTCGACGATCCAGCAGCCCGTGCGGGAGATGTGCGCGGCCGCCTGGGAGTTTCTCCAGGCGCGTCTCGCGGAGCCGGATCGTCCGCGGCAATATATGCGCATCCCGGCTCGCTTCCTGCCGCGCGCGTCGTCCTGATCGCCGCCGCTCAGATCAGGCTGTGGGATGATCGCGGTTGATTTGTGAGCCGCTGGCCTGCTTGATCCTGGGAACGAGCATCTGGATAAATAGCCACGAGAAAACATACATCGTGGAGGCCCAGACGAAGATCGGAAGATAATTGTCGTGAGTGACCGTCAGAACGTGGCCAACGATCTGCGCGTTGAAGACGCTCGCAATGCCTGAGACAAAGCCCCCCAGGCCGACGATGGAACTGACGGCGTGTTTGGGCATCGTGTCCGAAACGAATGTATAGAGGTTCGCGGACCAGCCCTGGTGGGCGGCGGCCGCCAGGCCGATGAGCGCCACAGTCATCCATGAGTTCGCAACAGACGACGCCGCGAAGACCGGGAGCACGCAAACCGCACAAACCAGCAGCGCGGTCTTGCGCGCCGCGTTGAGACTCCATCCGCGGCCAAGCAATTTGCCAGAGAGCCATCCCCCTCCAATACTCCCTACCACGGCCATCGCATACACAACCCCGACCCGGAATCCTGTTTCCGTCAGCGTGAGGTGGAAACGTTTCTGAAGGAAGTCCGGCAGCCAGAACAGATAAAACCACCAGACTGGACCGGCCAGCAGACCGGCGATCATATATGCCCACGTCGCGCGGTAACGAAGCAGGGTCGCCCATGAGACCGCAGCGGTCGTCTCGGTGGCCGCCAGAGAGCCCTGCTGAATGTACTCGCGCTCCGCGCTGGAGAGCCGCGGGTGTGTCTCGGGGTGGTCGTAGACGAGCATCCACGCTACGATCCAGATAAGCCCCAGGGCGCCGGTGATATAGAAAGCGGCCGGCCACCCAAACTTCGCGGCCATGAGGGGAACGGTCAGTGGGCAGATGATCGCGCCGATGTTGCTGGCGCTGTTGAAAAGCCCGGTCGCCAGCGCGCGTTCCTTGACCGGAAACCATTCACTGACGGTCTTGATGGACGCTGGGAAGTTGCCGCCCTCCGCAAGTCCCAAGCCAAGACGGGCGATACTGAAACCGGCCACGGAACGAACTAATCCGTGTATGGCCGCGAAGACGCTCCAGACGAACGCCGCCAGCGGCAGTCCGCGCTTAACGCCGAAGCGGTCCATGAGACGGCCCCCGAATAGATAGCCGAACGCATAGGTCAGTTGGAAGGCCGTGACGATATTCGCGTAGTCCTGCTGGCTCCAATGGAGGTCATGGGACAGCTGCGGCTTCAGAACGCCCAGGATCTGGCGGTCGATGTAGTTGATCGCCGTTCCAAAAAACAGCAGAGCGCAGATCACCCACCGGAATCTTCCGACCGAGCCATGAGGCGCATCGGCCCGAGATGAGAAACCGGGCGTCGTCCGTTCAAGTTGCGCCATAATGTTTTCCTCGGAAGGCGATCAGAGCGCCTTGTAATCCCCTCATCCAAACAGGCCGACAGCGTCTGTGCATCAATAATCGCGAGTATGACTGATAGCCGGCGATTTCAATCGCCGGCTATCTTAATACGCTGGCGCCTCAGATGTTGCAGAACCGATTATGCAACATGATACTACGCTCCTATTCTCCTGTCAAGGGAGTTTTTTGACGGACTGGTGTGGTGGAATCCCATTTCTTGACAGGAAAATCGGGGGTCTGCTATATTAACGCATAAGCGTTTCCGCACGCCGTAACGGTGGGTGGAGCTGTGAATGCACCGAAAGGCTCCGCAATGCATGTTTCCCTTCGTGAAGTCGCCGAACGCGCGGGCGTGGCTCGCGGCACCGTCTCCAGCGTCCTGAACAACCGCTCTGTTGAGGCTCGTATTTCCCCGGAGACTCAGGCGCGAATTCGGCGAGTCGCGGAGGAACTGGGGTATCGCCCAAATCGGCTGGCGCAAGGGCTGGGGAAGGGACGCACCAATATCCTGGGCCTGATGATCCCGGGACTGCGAAACCCGTTCTTCCTAAGCCTGCTGGAGATCGCCGAAGAACGCGCGCTCCGGGCCGGCTACGATGTGCTGCCGGATTCGGCGTTTCAAATGCGAGCCGCCTATGACATGCAGGGGAAGCTTAGCGGCTGGCCCGTGGACGGTATTCTGATCTGGGTCACGCCGGATCAAAGCCTCGTCGACTATCTGGGGAAATGGACGCAGGATGTTCCCGCCGTGTATCTGGGCTACCCGCGCGACGACGGAAGCGATTTCGTCGCCATCAACCGGGATTCGGGCGTAAGTCAGGTGATGGAGCACTTGCGGGAGCGCGGCTACCGACGTATCGCTTATCTTTACCCCTGGGAGGATCTCCAGCCGGTAGACTCTCGGTATGCGCTGTATGCCCGGCTATGCGCCGAGGCAGGGCAAATCCCGGAACGGATTGTGCTGGAGCCTCTGGATCGGCCGAACACGATGAGCGCCATCACGCAGGCGGGACTGCGCGAAGCGGGACTGATGACCGGCCTCAAGCTCGCCGCCCGCGCCGCGACCGATCGGCCGGATGCCGTCGTGTGCCACAATGACCTCGTCGCCATCGGTTTATTCAGCGGGCTGCGCCGCGCGGGCCTGCGCGTCCCCCAGGATATCGCCGTAGTCGGATTCGACGGCATTGACGAAGGCCAATATTTGGAGAAGCCGCTGACGACTGTCGTTACCCCCGGTGAGGAGCTGATTGAGGCCGCACTGGAAATGCTCACCTATCGCCTCAATACCACGAACGAGACGGACCGGCAGCCGCGAAGCCTCATTCTCCATGGCGTCCTACGCATCGGGGAAACGACCTGACAGGCAAAAAAATATCGCCGGCGATTCACTTTATCCCTCTTGTCGTTTCCGTCGGGTGATGCTATACTAGCTTGCATAAACGGTTATGCAACTCGGGAACAAGCATGCCGAATGCTGTAAAGCCGGCGCCGTCCGACTGAAAAGGAAACGTTGAGGCACATGATGGAGTTAGCGAAATACTCGTTCGGAGTGGGGGACCGTTTTGCCCATCAGGCGACGGCCCAGCTCCGCGCCTGCCGGATGGCCGCCGATCGGGGCGTCGAGATCATCCCGGTCTGGAATAAATCTTACCGGGAACACACCACGATCGGATCCGCTCCGCCGAGCGTTCGGGCAGCCGCGGACGCCGCCGTTCGGGAGGAAGGCTGGACGCTCCCTTACCACGTTGACGCCGATCATATCCGATTGGAGACAGTCGACGGCTTTCTTGCGACCAGTGATTTCTATACGATCGATGTGGCGGACGCTATCGGCAAGCCCGCAGGTCCCGGGGAAGTCGCCGCGTTCGTGGAGCGCCATCCCGAACTGACGGGCCGCTTGTCGATCCCCGGCGTCGATGCGCCGTTCGACATGCTTCGGTCCGATCTCGAGCGGATCGCCGGGAAGTATGCGCGGGCCACAGCGGAAGCTGGGACGATTTATCGCCATATCAAAGCCGCGAAGGGCGAGGGGAACTTCATCACGGAAGTCTCGATGGACGAGACCGACACTCCGCAGACGCCGGGCGAACTGCTCGTCATTCTGGCGGCGCTTGCCGACCAAGGCGTTCCCGTCCAGACGATCGCGCCCAAATTCACCGGTCGGTTTAACAAGGGCGTTGATTACGTCGGCGACATCGCTCAGTTCGAGAAGGAGTTTGGGGAGGACATCGCCGTCCTTGCCTACGCTGTCAAACAATTCGGACTGCCGGCTAATCTCAAGCTCAGCGTCCATTCCGGCAGCGATAAGTTCTCGATCTATGCGCCGATCCAGAGAGCGCTGGCCCGATCCAGCGCGGGACTGCATGTGAAGACCGCCGGGACGACGTGGCTGGAAGAGATCATTGGACTGGCCGAATCGGGAGGCGAGGGACTAACGCTTGCGAAGGATATCTACGCGCAGGCGTACAATGATCGCGACGCGCTCTGCGCGCCTTACGCGTCGGTGATCGATATCGACCCATCTCGTCTGGCCACGCCCGCCACGGTGGCTGGCTGGAGCGCGGACAAATTTGCCGCAGCCGTGCGCCATATCCCTGGCGCTCCGGAGTTCAATCCAGATATGCGCCAGCTGCTGCATGTCGGCTACAAGATCGCCGCACGGATGGGCGACCGCTTCCTTCACATGCTCGATGTCTGCGCGCCGGCGATTTCCCGCAACGTAACCGAAAATCTTTACGAGCGTCATCTCAAGCCACTCTTTTTGACGCAGGAGTAACAGCGATGTCATTCATCAACGACGACTTTCTTCTGCAAACCAAGACCGCCCGTAGGCTGTACCGCCAGTACGCGGCGCCGCAGCCGATCCTGGACTACCACAATCACCTGCCGCCCGAGGACATCGCCTCGAATCGCCGGTTCAATAATCTGTTCGAGATCTGGCTGGAGGGCGATCACTATAAGTGGCGGGCGATGCGCGCTAACGGCGTCGAGGAGAAGTATTGCACCGGCGGCGCCGACCCTTACGATAAGTTCCTAGCCTGGGCGAAGACCGTACCGCACACGGTGCGTAACCCGCTGTATCACTGGACGCATCTCGAACTTCAGCGCTATTTCGGCATCCACGATCTGCTGAGTGAAAAGACGGCGCCTAGGATCTGGGAGCAGGCGAACGCGCTGCTTGCGACTCCGGAATTTTCCACCCAAGGCATTCTGGCCAAGTTCCGAGTCGCGGCGCTTTGCACGACTGACGATCCCGCCGACGATCTGGCCGCGCATCAGGTTCTTGCGAAGTCCGGGATCGCCACGAAAGTCTTTCCCGCGTTCCGCCCCGACAAAGCCCTGGCCGTGAACGACGCCAAAGGATTCAATGCTTGGGTGAGCCGGCTGGAAGCCGTCAGCGGCGTTTCGATCGGGAGCCTTTCGGAATTTCTGGACGCGCTGGACCAGCGCCATGCGTTCTTCCATTCCCTCGGAGGCCGTCTTTCCGACCATGGCCTCGCATACTGTTACGCCGACTTCCCCTCCGAGGCTGACGCCGCCGCGATCTTTGACCGCGTGCGAGCGGGGCAGACTGCTGGCGTGGATGACCATGCCCGCTTCGCATCCTATATGATGCTGTTTTTCGGGCGTCTGGACTCACAGCGCGGCTGGACCAAACAATTGCACCTTGGGGCGCTGCGCAATGTCAGCACAAGGGGCACGACGCGGCTAGGCCCAGACAAGGGCTTCGACTCGATCGGAGACTGGCCGCAGTCTGCGGCGCTTGGCGCGTATTTGGACCGTCTTCAGCAGGAGGACGCTCTGCCGAAGATGATCCTCTACAACAACAATCCGGTCGACAATTATCCGTTCGCAACGATGATTGGCAACTTCCAGGACGGCTCCATTCCCGGCAAGATGCAGTTCGGGTCGGGGTGGTGGTATCTAGACACCAAAGAAGGCATCGAATGGCAGTTGAACGCTCTATCAAGCGTCGGTCTGCTGTCGCGATTTATTGGAATGCTGACGGACTCCCGCTCGTTCATGTCCTACCCTCGGCATGAATACTTCCGGCGGGTGCTGTGCAATCTTATCGGGCGCGATATCGAGAACGGCGAGATCCCGGACGACGATGAATTGGTTGGGCCGATGATTGAGAACATCTGCTATGGCAATGTTCGCCGGTATCTGGGCCTAGAAATTTCTGAGGAGCCGCGCTCATAAACGCACCCATTGTTTGATACGATCTGACAGAGAACAGCCCTCTCCACTCGTGCGAGTGGAGAGGGCTGTTCTGTCTTCTATTTGTCTTGCGGCGACTACATATACCGGCCGACGGCTTCGACCACCGCGCGCAGTTCGGGCATGAGCTTTTCGAACGCGGGGATGGTGATGCTTTGCGCGCCATCCTTCAGCGCCTTTTCCGGGTTCGGATGGACTTCCACCAGAACGCCGTCCGCGCCGACGGCGGCGGCGGCCTTGCACATGGCGGGGACCATGGACGAGCGGCCGGTGCCCTGCGACGGATCGATGATCACCGGCAGATGGGAGAGCTCACGGACAGCGAGAACGGCCGAAAGGTCCAGCGTGTTGCGGGTGTAGGTCTCAGAGGTGCGCACGCCGCGCTCGCAGAGCATCACGGCGTCGTTGCCGCCCTTGATGATGTACTCGGCGGCCTGGAGCCACTCTTCGATCTTGGCGGACATGCCGCGCTTGAGCATGACGGGCTTCTTCACCTTGCCGACTTCGATCAGAAGATCGTAGTTCTGCATGTTGCGGGTGCCGATCTGGAGGATGTCGGCGTACTCGCAGACGAGATCGATATTGCCGACGTGCATCACTTCGGTGATGACGGGAAGGCCGGTCTCCGCGCGCGCCTGGGCTAGAAGCTTGAGGCCTTCCTCGCCCATGCCCTGGAAGGAGTAGGGGCTGGTGCTCGGCTTATAGGCGCCGCCGCGTAGGACGGTCGCGCCGGCGGCCTTGACGGCGCGGGCGGCGGTCATGAGCTGGTCTTCGGACTCGACGGTGCACGGGCCGGCCATCATGACGAAGCTGTTGTCGCCAATGACGACGTCGCCGACTTTGACCTGGCTCTTCTCAGGGCGGAATTCTTTGCTTGCGAAACGGTACGGCTTCAAGATCAACACTGCTCTTTCGACGGAAGGGAGGGATTCGACCTGCTCGGCCACGCGGGCCTCATCCTGCGTCGGCGCGCCGACAGCGGCAATCACCGTACGCTCGACCCCATAGATGGGATGGATCTCGTAGCCCCATTCCTGAAGCGCGCCTTCAACTTCGCCGATCTGCTCTTTGGAAGCGTCGGCCTGCATTATCACGATCATTGTGCGAAAAATCTCCTGTGTGTATTGGACGCAGCCCCATCGCCGTCGCCCGGGCTTATATAAGTCTTATTTTTCCAGCACTGCCGTCAGCGCCGCAATAAATCGTTCGTTCTCCTGCATGGTCCCGACGGTGACGCGGATGTGGTTCGGAAGGCCCAAACCGGCGCCTGCGCGGACAATCACTCCCAGGCGCTGCAAGGATTCAAAAACTTCCTTGCTGTTTCGCTGGACGTCGACCATGACGAAATTAGCTTCGCTGGGGATAAATTCCAAACCCAGACGCCGAAACTCACGGTAGTAGTAATCGCGGCCCTCGACGTTAAGCGCCACAGCGCGCTGAATATGGTCCTGGTCACCGATGGCCGCCGCCGCTGCGGCCTGGCCGATCAGGTTTACATTGAACGGGGATCGCACGCGGTTGAGCAGCTCGGCGATGCGCGGCGGCGCGATTCCGTAGCCGACGCGCAGGCCTGCAAGGCCATAGGCTTTGGAGAAGGTGCGCAGGATAATCACGCTGCGGTCGTCGCGAATGTAAGGACGCATGTCGGGCTTGTCGGGATGGCCGACATACTCGTCATACGCCTGGTCAAACACAACCAGGACATGCGGCGGGACTCGCTCCATAAACCGGTCAACCTCGGATTGCGTCACGAGCGTCCCTGTCGGATTATTGGGATTGGCGATAAAGACAAGGCGGGTTCCGGGCGTGATTGCGTCGGCCATCGCCTCAAGGTTGTGCGTGTAGTTCGTCAGCGGGACACGATGGATTTTGGCGTTTGCCTGCGCCGCATAGATTTCGTACATCGCGAAGGACGGATCGGCCTGGACTGTCTCGTCGCCCGGCTGCAAAAACGTCATGGTCAGCAGGTGCAGGATCTCGTCGCTGCCGTTGCCAAAGACAAGCGTGTCCGGCGGCATATCCACCAGTTCCGAAACAGCCGCGCGCAGGGCGGGCGCGTTGCCGTCTGGGTAGATCGAAACGCCGCGTGCGCAGGCGACAATCGCTTCGGCCGCGAGAGGCGAGGGACCGAGCGGGTTTTCATTGGACGCCAATTTGACCACATCGGTGAGGCCCAGCTCCCGCTTCACTTCGTCGATCGGCTTGCCCGGCTGATAGGGGCGAAGGGCGAGAATATGTTCGGAGATCGGTAAGCTCATAAGATTCGTTTCCTTGATCCCGTTATTTTAGCACAATCGGGCATACGACCGCAAGAACGACCATTCGGCGCCAGATGGTGTATGCGGCGCCAAAATCGGCGCAAAAAAATCAAAAAGCATGTCTAGCATTCGGAACATTTCGGCGAAAGGCGCCGTATAATGAGAAAACGACAACGAAAAAGATCTTCTTTGGAGATTTATATAAAATTCGTTGACGTTTTCATAAATAAGGGGTATAGTTGGAATCGAAGCTCTATAGTTAGAGCCCCGATGAGAGATCAGTCAAGTTTGTTACTCGAAGCAGCGCAGCATCTCATTGGCGCATCTCATGATTTGTGACGGCCTCGTGCGGCGTATTTCAAAGACAACCGGCGCCGTGGCCAGTGATTAAGAAGAATTGTTTTAAACAGGAGAATCGTCAAATGCACCGTAAATGGAGCAAAGAATCCATCGCCATGGAAATAATTAGCATGTATGAGTCTGGCGAGAATCTCAACTACTCCAGCGTCGCTGCTAATAATCTGTCGCTGCTGCGCGCCGCTACTCGCTATTTTGGAACCTGGGAAGCGGCCGTCAACTTCTCCGGTCTGGACTACGAACAGATCCGCCGCTACAAGTCCTGGACCCGCGAGCGAATCATTGCCCGCATTCAGGAATTGCATTCGCAGGGCGTAGACTTATCCTGGCGCAATGTTTGTTTGAACGTCGATCCGCAGCTCGCCGCCGCCGCCACCAAGAAGAGCCACTTCGGTTCCTGGCGTGAGGCGCTGGAAAGCTCCGGTCTCAACTACGACGAGATCCGCCGCTACCGCGAGTGGGATGACGAGCGTGTGCTGGCCATGGTCCGCGAGTTCCACAAGAACGGCGCGGGTCTGAACGCCAAGAACATGGAATCCGAGGACATCACGCTGATCACGGCGGCTCGCCGCCGGTTCGACTCCTGGCACCAGGCGCTGACCGCAGCCGGCTTGGACTACCGCGAGATTGTTCAGCGCGCTCCCTTCAAGCGTGGCCTGGGACGTGGACAAAGTAAGCGCGCCGGTGTTACACCGGGCGTCGGAAGCCGATCCTAAATTTCGCTTCAATATTGAAAAAAAATCAGTCCGGGCTGCAGAAGCAGTCCGGACTTTTTTTCGGCGTCGTCAAAAATGGATTTTGAAATCTCTCTGTGACGCTTGCTTCGAAACACGGAATAATCAAGCGGCCCGTCACTCGCCTCTCTCGCCTGCGGCGCCGCAAAAATCATGTTCTATCGAAACTGGAAATGGGAAACTGGGACGAAACTGATCGGTGGATTTAGTCTTTGTCTGGCGCTGGCCGCTCTTGTTGGCGGCATTTCGCTGGCTCAGATGGCTGTGATAACGCACGCCGCGAAGGACATGCTCGCTGAAAGCGTCGTCGGCGCCGAAGCCCTGAATGAGTTTCAGGTCAACGCCCGCCGGGTCCGCACACTGGAGTTTGAAGAGATCCTGGCGTCCCCCAAGGAGAAAAAGACTTTTCAGGACGCCGCCATTGCCGCGGAGACCGCCGCCGGCGGGGCGCTTATTCGTTACAGAAGCTCCGTGTCCGATCCCGTGGACCGGCGAAATCTGCAAAGCCTGGAAGCCGCCTGGAATAGATATCTGCAAATGCGGGGGCAGCCCCCAGCGATCCAAACTGCGGTGGAGCGTCAGCGTGTTTATCAAGCGCTGAGCGGGCCGATGCGCGCGCAATTTTTGCAGGTCCGGAATGTCGCCGCCCGGATGGCGGAATGGAACCACCGGCGCGGCTTGTGGTATGTCCGTAATATCGAGCATGTCGACCGTCGCTGCCGCGCCTGGGTCGCCGCTCTGCTTATCTTATCCCTCGTCGGCGGCGCAATCATCGCCTCAAGCGCGACACGTTATATCACCCAACTGATCCACGATCTGCGCCGCGAAGGCGCGGAGCGGCTGAACGCGCAAATGGCGGTTCTGCGGCGCGAGGAGTGTTTTCGAGCGCTGGTCACCAATTCCGCCGATGTGTTCGCCATTCTCGACCGGCAAGGGAAGGCGAGCTATGTCAGTCCGGCGGTGGAGGCTGTCCTGGGGTATTCTCCGGAAGCGATTATTGGCGGCAGTTCCTTCTCCTGGATCCATCCGGATGACAAGCGCCGGGCGGAGATGCTTCTGGAGCAAACGCTTAGTTCGCCGGGCGTAAACGTGCCGGGGGAGTATCGCGTGCGTCATGACGACGGTTCCTGGCGTCCCCTGGAGATCACTCTCAACAATATGCTGGACGATCCGGCCGTTCAGGGCTTAATCCTGACGTACCGCGATATCAGCGAGCGCAAGGCTTTCGAGGAGCAGCTGCGCCATCAGTCCTTCCATGACGTGCTGACGGGCTTACCGAACCGCGCGCTGTTTCTGGACCGCCTGGAGCATTCCCAGGCCCGCGCCCAGCGCCAGGATAAGCACGACGCCATTTTGTGCATCGATCTCGACAGCTTCAAGATCGTCAACGACAGCCTTGGGCATGAAGCCGGCGATAAGCTGCTTCAGGTCATCGGCGCTCGACTGCAAACATGTGTCCGGCCCGAGGACACCGTCGCACGGCTGAGCGCCGATGAGTTTGCGATCCTTCTGGAGGACATCGGCGAAAGCGAAGCTCTCATTGTCGCCGGCCGCTGCGCCGATGGGCTGCGCCCGCCATTCGTGATGGGCGACCGGGAACTGTTTATCACCGCGAGTATCGGCGTCACCATTAGCCCCCGAGGCGGATCGGATCCATGGGCGCTTCTTCGTAATGCGGACATTGCCATGTATCAGGCGAAGTCCACTGGGAAAGCGGCCATTGTGCTGTTCGATCGAAGCATGATGGATCGCGCCTCGGAGCGTTTGGAGCTGGAAGGTGATCTGCGGCAGGCGATCGATCAAGGCCAGCTCCGGCTCCACTACCAGCCGATTGTGTCTCTGGAGTCCGGACGCATCCGCGAGGCCGAGGCGCTTGTCCGCTGGGAGCACCCAACGCGCGGGCTGATCCCTCCCGCCAAATTTATCCCAATCGCCGAAGAGACTGGTCTGATTATCCCGCTGGGGATGTGGGTTTTGGAGGAAGCGTGCCGGCAGGCGCGCGAGTGGAGCAAAACCGCGAATGAAGGCGCCGCAATGGTGATGGGCGTCAATCTTTCGACGAGGCAGTTCCAGCAGAACGACATTGTGGATGATGTCGTGGGCGTTCTGAAGCGCAGCGGCCTGCCGCCGGCGCAGCTGAAGCTGGAGATTACCGAGAGCCTGATGGCGCTGAGCCCGGACGACACCGCCGCGAAACTGCACCAATTGAAAGCGCTGGGCGTGCACTTGGCGGTCGACGATTTCGGCACCGGTTATTCGTCCATGTCCTACCTCGCCAATTTCCCCTTGGACACGCTGAAGATCGACCGCTCCTTTATCCAGCGAATCGGTGAACAGGAGGAAGCGGAGGCGATCATTCAGGCCGTCATTACCCTCGCGAAGACGCTCCACCTGTGCGTGACCAGCGAAGGGGTGGAGACCGCCGAGCAAAAAGAGACCCTGCGGCGTATGGGCTCCGATCGCGGCCAGGGGTATCTCTTCTCACGTCCCCTCACCGCCGTCGCCTTCGCCGAACTGCTCTCGGAGCGCGCCGCCGCCGCGTCTTTATAGTCTGACGACGCTGTCGACCGCCGCCTACGGCGCTGGAAAAACCACTCCCGTCAATTTCTCCGAAACCTCCCATAGCTTCCGCGCCGCCGCATCATCCTGAGCCGGTTTTGGCAATGCGATCGAGATTGGGTCGCCCTTGAGCCCAAACATTCGGTCCGGACCGTAGTAGCCGCCCGGGGCCGCATCTGTCGCCGCTGCCGCGCGCAAAGTCGGCAGCGCGCCGTGGGCGGCGTCCTGTGACAAAAACGCCGCCATGATTTTCTCCAGCACGTTCGGCTGTCTGCCCGGTCCGCTTGTCTGTAAGTTCGTGATGGCGAAACCAGGGTGGGCGGCGTTGCTCAGTAATTTTGACCGGCTTGTCGAATATCGACGGCTTAATTCTCGTGTGAACAGCAAGTCGGCGAGCTTGGACTGGCAGTAGGCGGTCCACGGGGAGTAAGAGCGCTCCCATTGCAGATCGTCGAAATTGATCTTTTTCATTCCCATATTGGCCGCTCCGCTCGACACCGTCGTCACACGCGGCGACGGAGCGCGCAGCAGCGCCGGGAGGATCAGGCCGGTGAGGGCGAAAGGCCCTAAGAAGTTCGTTCCCATCTGCATCTCGAAGCCGTCCTCCGTGACCTGGCGCTTCGGGATCGCCATGACGCCGGCGTTGTTCACCAGCAAATCCAGTTTCGGCTCCTGGAGGATTTCGTCGGCGAAGGTTCGCACGGATCGCAGGCTCGCCAGATCCAAAATTTTGGCTCGGACGTTCGCGCCCGGAATTTCTCGCCGGATCCGATCGACGGCGTCCTGGCCCTTCGCTGAGGAGCGGGCCGTGAGAATCACTTCGGCTCCCGCGCGGGCCAGCTCTCTCGCCGTCTCCCATCCGATACCGCTGTTTGCGCCCGTCACAATGACTGTTTTTCCTGATTGGGCCGG
>JAOQAA010000393.1 GCA_025963815.1 Capsulimonas sp. | reverse complement strand
AGTCTTTTATATTCGGCATCCTATTCAGGCGGAGCGTCTTGCATCCGCTGGCGTTTGCCAAACGTAGATAAGATTGAAAAGCCCCCAAAGATGATCATCAATGAGCCGATGGCGCCGAAAGACGACAATGCAGCCCAATTCGGGAGGATATTTCTCAGCGCCAACAATGTAAATCCAAGCGGAAGTAACCATTGCGCTGGCGACGTCGCTTTCCAACCAACACGCCACGCCCGATAGATGAAGGCGCCTGCAAGCAGCGGGGGCTCCACGATCCAGACCCAGCGAGGCGTCGCCGGGACATCCCCGGTCTTCAGGAACACGACGCCTATGCCGCCGAGCAGCAAGAGGACTAGGATCGCCGCCATCCAGGAAACTCTGTCGAATCGCCCATTGCTGGCTTCCATGCGACAGTCTCGCTTCGGCCTCGCGTGGCTCTAGCCATATCAGCGTGTGGTCGGGCTCGGTCGCGGCGCCGCACGCCTCGCTCACCATGGCCGCGAAGAAGACACACTCTTTACGAATTCCGAACTCATGTCCTGCGGTAAAGCGATATTCCGCCGACGCGCCAAGTTGCTTGACGATTTGGACATGCAAGGCACACTCTTCCAGTACTTCCCTTATAAGCGTCTCTTCAGGAGCCTCATCGCCTTCGGCGCCGCCGCCAGGAAGGAAGCATCCGCTCGGCGACTCAAGAACAGCAATGCGGCCCTTGTCATCAAAGATCAGACCGTATGCGCCGGGGCGCGAAACATACACCTGTCCCTCAATCTTACCAAATTCGGGGATGACAGATGGTTCATTCATAAGCGCAAACACAATCACCCAGCCAGCTTCAAACGATTACCAATAGGAAGTAAACAGCTCGCTGACGCTATCGTCTTTATGGATGCGGCAGATGGCGCTGGCGAGCAGGGGAGCGACGCTGAGGACGGTGATTTTGGGGCAGCGGGCGCGTTTGTCGTCGTCCACGGGGATGGTGTCGGTGACGACGAGTTCTTCGACGCCGGAGGCTTGGATGTTGTCGGGGGCGGCGCCAGAGAGAACGGGATGGGTGCAGCAGGCGAAGACGCGGCGGGCGCCGCGGGCGAGCAGGGCATTGGCGCCGGTGACGAGGCTGCCGCCGGTGTCGATCATGTCATCGACCATGATGCAGGTCTTGCCGGTAATGTCGCCGATGATCTCCATCACTTCGACTTTATTCGGTTCGGGGCGGCGCTTGATGATGATCGCAATCTGGGCATGGAGCATCTCCGCCATTCCTCGCGCGCGGCTGACGCCGCCGACATCGGGGGAGACCACGACGGTATCGCCGTCGATCAGCCCTTTTTCGGCGAAGTAAGACGCTACCAAAGGGCCAGCGTAGAGATGATCGAGCGGAAGCTGGAAGAAGCCCTGGATCTGGCCGGCGTGCAGATCGACGGCCAGCACGCGGTTGGCGCCGGCGGTGGTGATGAGGTCCGCCACCAATCGCGCGGTGACGGGCTCGCGTGGGGCGACCTTTTTGTCCTGGCGCGAGTAACCGTAATAGGGGATCACAAGCGTGATGCGCTTGGCGGAGGCGCGCCGGAACGCGTCCACCAGGATCAGCAGCTCCATCAGGCTATCATTGGTTGGGGCGCAGGTCGGCTGGACGATGAAGACATCCATCCCGCGTGCGCTTTCCTCAATCTTGACCCGGATCTCCCCATCGGCGAATCGCGTGATCAGGAGCTTGCCAAGCGGCATGTCAAGATACTGAGCGATGCGGCGAGCCAGCATCGGATTGGCGTTGCCGGTGAAAACACGCAGCGTTTCGGAGCCTACAGTCATCGTGATGGATCCTCCCCGTCGCGGACCGAAGCCCGTATCTTGCGCCTCAGATGGCTCTCATCCCCCAGCCCCTTCTCCCAATTCTGGGAGAAGGGGAGTCAGAGAGAATTTCAATTCAAATATCCTGATCTAAAATCTTAACTCTAAAACTCTGGCTCCCCCTCTCCAAGAATTGGGAGAGGGGGCCGGGGGGTGAGGGCCTCTTTACTTCTCCGCCGCCCACCCCTCTTTATTCACTTGCCGGCCGCGCCCGATAGCAAGAGCTTGGGCGGGGACGTCTTCCGTGATCGTCGATCCCGCCGCCGTGTAGGCGCCGTCGCCAATAGTCACGGGCGCCACCAGTGTCGAATGCGTGCCGACGAAGGCGTCGGCGCCGATAATGGTGCGATGCTTTTTCTTGCCGTCGTAGTTACATGTAATCGTTCCAGCACCGATGTTCGTGCGCTCGCCGACTTCGGCGTCGCCCAAATAAGCGAAGTGCCCGGCGGAGACGTTATCCGCAAGCGTCGCCTGCTTCAGCTCAACGAAGTCGCCAATCTTGACGTTCTTGCCGACCACGTTGCCGGGTCGTAAGTTCGCGTAGGGGCCGACGCGTGTGCCGTCGCCGATCTCGCTGGCGACGATGTAAGAATCCCGCACGGAGACATTATTCCCCAATTTGGAGTCACTGATTCGCGCGCCGGGACCGATTTCGCAGTCTTCGCCAATATCGGTTACGCCGGACAGAATGGTGAACGGATGGATCGTCGTATCCTGGCCAATTTTGACATCGGCGTCGATGTGCGTCGTTAGCGGATCGACGATGGTGACGCCGGACAATTGCAGGGCGCGGTGGATGCGCTCGCGCAGGATCGTCGACAGCTCCATCAGTTCGACACGGGTATTGACGCCGCGCACGATATCTGGATCCGGCGAGATGACGGCTTCCACGACTTCGCCCTGACGGGCGAGCAGCGCAATGGCGTCGGTAAGATAGTATTCGCCCTGCGCGTTATTGGGACTGATTTGACGAAGCGCGGAGAAGAGCTTGCGGGGATCGAAGACGTAGACGGACGTGCCGATCTCACCGATGGTCAACTGCTCGGCGGTGGCGTCCTTCGCCTCGACAATCGCCGTCACTTGCTGGGTAACGGGATCGCGAACGATGCGGCCGTAGGCGCCGGCGTCTTCCAGAACGGCGGTCAGCAGGGTCGCGGCGGCCTGCATCTTGGAATGGTGCTCCAGAAGCGATTCCAAAAGACGGGCGGACACCAAGGGCGCGTCGCCGGGCATCACAAGCACCGGACCGTCCCAGTCTTCCAGCGCCTTTTCGGCCATCTGAACGGCGTGCCCCGTGCCCTTTTGCTCGGCTTGCAGGACGTATTCAAAATCGTCGCCGAGCGAGTTCATGACCATCTCGCTTTGGTGGCCGACAACAATGACGGTCCGCTGCGCGCCGGCCGCTTGGGCGGCCTCCAGCGCGAAGCGCAGCAGCGGCTTGCCCAGCAGCGGGTGCAGCGCCTTGGGCGTCTTCGACTTCATCCGGGTGCTCTTCCCGGCGGCGAGAATCAGCGCGGCGACATTGGCGGCGGCGGATGGCGAATCGGACATAATAAGTTCCTTATGAATAGCGATGACGCCTTATTATAGCCGTGGGCTCCGACCGAGTCAAGCAAAGATACCGGGAACCGTATGGCCCCCATCGCCGTCTTATTCCATGTTATGGGGGAAGATTATTGAACAATCCTTGGAGACGCTACGCTGTTTTCATCGGCGTCTCGGTTCTGGCGCACGTCCTGGTTCTCGGCGGCCTCGCTTGGTGGCTCACACGCACGCCCAGCCCCGCCGCGCCTTCGCGCAAGCCGGTCGAGGTGCAAATCGTGGAGCGCCCGCACCCCGCGCCGCCGAAACCCAAACCCACGCGCATCGCGGCGCTTCCCACACCGCCGACGCCTCACGCCGTCCCCTCACCAACGCCGACGCCAAAAGTGACGCACCCGACGCCGCGCCCGAGGCCCGCCGTCCAGCACGTCACCAAGATCTTTGAGCACCTGCCGCCTCGCCTCACGCGCGGCGGCCACGCCGGCGGCGCCGCGCCCGCCCGCAAAGCGCCTGTCGTTCACAAAGTCCAGGGGAAACCACGCCCGCATGTTCTGACGACGCCCGCCCCATCTCCACAAACCACGCCGCAATCGGGAAGCACGGAAGGCCATGACAATGTTGCCGCTTCGCCCACTCCGTCTCCGGAAAACGGTTCGGGCGATCAGGCCCATGGCGTGGGAGACGGCGTGGGCAAAGGTGAGGGAACAGGACAAGGTAAGGATTCAGGATCTGGGGACGTGGGAACGGACGACGGCCCGCCCACCGGCCCCTTCGGCGTCCCCGGCGGCGGAGGCGGCAGCGGCCCCCGGCATATCGTCTACGTGCTCGATGTCTCCGGCAGCATGACCTCGCGCATCGACAAAGTCCAGGAAGAGCTGAACATGGCGATCGCGGGCCTGCGCCCTGGCGAATCCTTCGACGTCCTGGCCTTCTCCGACAGCGTCGAAAAGTTCCATGACGGCCTGCTCGACGCCACGCCCGCCAACATCGCCCGCGCCAGAAACTTCGTCGGCGGCTTAACGCCTCTGCGCGGCACGAACGTCCAGGACGCCATGCGCGCCGCACTCGCCATGCCCGGCGTCAACGTCGTCTTTCTCATCTCCGACGGCGTTCCGAGCGTCAAAGAGACTAACACGGGGAAACTGCGCCGGGATATCCAGAAGCGCAACAAAAACGGCGCCCGGATTTTCACGGTGGGACTGGCGGGATACAACCCCGGCAAGGGCGGCGTCAGCGACTTCGAGGCCGCCGACTTACTCAGGCATATCGCCGAAGACAGCGGCGGGACTTACAAGACAGTGACCTTGGGGTACTGAGAGAGACCCTCACCCCCCAGCATATGACCCACGCGGGGCCTCCACGCCCCTTGCGTAACCCACCCCGGCGCTTCGCGCCACCCCTCCCTTGAAGCAGGGAAGGGTTGGAAAGGGATTCTCGGACGAAAGCCGTTTACGGTGTCAGTCTGAATACCCACTCCCGTCAAGGGAGGGGGCGGCCGAAGGCCGGGGGTGGGTCATATACTGGGAGGGACTACGCGAAGGCCAGGTGTACACCTCGGGTATACTCACTCTCGAAATGGATATCCCGACAAAATTGATCATCGGCCTGGGCAACCCGGGCAAAGACTACGACGGCACACGGCACAATATCGGCTTCGACGTTATCGACCACCTCGCGCGCGTTAACAATATTACGGTGACGAAGCGCGATTATCGCGGGCTGATCGGCGACGGACGGATCGCCGACACGCGGGTCTTCTTACTGAAGCCGCAAACGTTCATGAACCTCAGCGGCGAATCCGTCGCGCAGTTTCTGCGGCAGCGGCCCCTGGCTCTTACGGACATCTTGGTGATTACGGACGACATCGCCCTCCCCGTCGGCAAGCTGCGCCTGCGCGCGGGCGGATCGGCGGGCGGCCATAACGGCTTAAAGTCCCTCATCGCCCACTTACACTCCCAGGAATTCCCCCGCCTCCGCTTCGGCGTCGGCGCCCCGCGCGACGCCTCCGTGCAGATCGACTTCGTCCTGGGCAAGTTCGGCAAAGGCGAGCAGCGCGACGTCGAAGAAACCATCGACCGCGCCGCCGCCGCCGCCGAGACATGGATCAAAGACGGGATCGAGCCGGCGATGAATAAGTTCAATCAGTAGAGTTCTTAGGCTCCCCATGTTTAACCATGCAGCCGAGCGGGTATAGAATTCATGCAAATCTTTCTCGACACACTTGCCCCCTCGGCTACAGACCGAGGGGGCTTTTTTTGTCTGGGATCCACCGGGAACATTTCGGCGGCTCGCCCCGTCCATAAATACATAAGAGCCGCTGCAAAGCGGATTAATTTGAAAAACACATCAAGGGAGCTTATAACGATGCGTAACATAACAAAAGTAACGACGATTGCGGCGCTGGCGACGATGGCGGCTACGTCCCTGGTTCCGACCGCGGCGTTCGCGGACTCGCAGAAGAACAAGAACAACTGGCGCAATATCGCCATCGCGGCCGGCGCTCTGGGCATCTACGGCGCGACCAAGCACAACACGACCATGACCGTTCTCGGCGCAGCCGGCGCGGCCTACTCGGCGAAAAAGTACGAGGATGAGCGCAAAAAGCAGAGCCAGGAGAACAACTGGCGCTCGCGGTATCACCGCAACGGCCAGTATCGCGCCCGCTACCGCTAATCGCCCGGCGATTAGATTACATAGAAATGCGGCCCGCCGAATTATTCGGCGGGCCGCAATCGTTTTGAAACTTACCGCCCGGTGAGTGAAGCTTCCTTCCCCGCCATGTCTCTAATCCATCATCAATGCGAACGGAGCCTGATCGTGAGGACCATTCCCATGTCCCCTTTTCGTTTACTACGCCCGATCTCTACCGCCCTTTGTCTTGCTGCACTTGCTGGATGGCCAGCCGGCGCGACTCACGCAGAACCGCAGTCGACAGGCAGTAATTCGCCAGTCTTACCGATGACTGATCCCATGTACGCCAACGAAGAAATTCTGGGGAACGCCGGCCTTATCGTGGTGGCGCCCACAGGCGCTTTTACAGGCGGCAGACCGATCATGACCCGGCTACAAGTCGGTCAATCAATCGTAAGATTTTTCCCATTTTTGCTCAGAGACCGGCATCCGGAGGGTGCAGGTCCAAAGTCGGAGTCTTTTTTCATCAAGTTCCGGCTGGAGACGGCGCAAAAACTGAGTTCACATCCCGAAGCAATCACGGCGCTCACTCGGCTAATCGACGCGTTTTCTCCCGAGATTCGTCAGCTCGGTGAGCATCCGGAAGATGCAAAAAATGCGCTGGCGACGCTCGCAAAACCAAAGCCGTTCCCGGATATCCCACCCGGTCATTGGGCGGCGCAGGCGGTGCGGGAATTGAAGGATAAGGGGATCGTCGTTGGCTACCCCAGTGGGGAATTTCAGAAGCAGGCCCCATCGTAAACTGGTGGTTTTGCCTGGTCTATTGCTTGACAAAAGACGTCCGGCGTGCTATCCTTTAGACGTAAAAAGTTAGACACTTTTCTCTTTTTCCCAGAGGTTAAGACCGTGTTTTGCAGCCAGTGCGGCGCTGATAACA
>JAOQAA010000391.1 GCA_025963815.1 Capsulimonas sp. | reverse complement strand
GAAGGGTTTTCGGATCGCTCACATACGCGATATTCACAACGGCGTCGTCTGGATAGATGGTGGAGATCCGGGTGCGTTTGCCCGCGATTACTCCGGCGGCATTGGCGGGCGTGAGCGGAAAACCAATCGCCATGAGAATAAGCATTTTAACAATGGCTTTGAATATCGGTCGCTTACCGCTCATTTGGTGAAGGTCTCCATTCTTTGAGCCTTGGGAGGGATATAGCGCTTGACTTTTGGTTTTTGGATATTACGGATTACTGGCGGAATGAGTACTGCATGGTCGACCGCCTGCGGCGCGGGAGTATGGTCGATGAGAGTGGGCGGCTGGCTTTCTGTACGGCCTTTCATATCGTCGACGCTGATGGGCGTGTCGACTGTCTTATTCTTCTTTTGAAGCATTGCCGGTTCGCGCGGATCGATGTCTTCGCGCGGATTCTCGTCGGTGAGCAGTCCGATGATGTCGCCGACGGTGGGATAGATGCTGGTCTGTGCGAAGATCAAGCTTTCCTGCTGCGTCGGATCCGTTCGACCTCGTCTGGTGAAATATCCGAGGATCGGAATATCTTTGATGATAGGGAGGCGATTGAAGCCGGGAATGCCTCCGGATGTCTGGGGCGGAACACCGACTTTGGTATTCGCCTGGAAACGTGAAATTTCTCGGAATTCAAGATTAGTCAGCTGGACCTCGGTGTTGACGGCGTGCCGTTCGACGCGAGGAATTTGCGGGTTGACGGTCCCGTCGGGTTCAGTGAGCCGCGTTGATGCGACGAAGTCGAATTTGAAGCGCAGGGCCTGTCCGGAGGGATCGAAGACCGGGGTGACCTGGAAAACGTTGCCGGTGTTGATGCTGTAGACTTCGCCCTTGGGCTTCTGAGGCTGCGCCGCGAGGTCGCCAAGCAGACCGATGATGCCTGCGACGCCGAATGAGGTCGCGAGTGAGGCCCCGGCGAATACCTTGCTAATTCCTCCGGCGGCAAGCGGCAGGGTGGTGTTGAGTTTGGCGGCTTTTTGGTCTTCTACGTATTGCGCTGCGATCTGACCGAGCTGCTGGGCGGAGGCAAGGACATTGTCATCACCTGGGACTGTCGGGTTTGCGGTCGCCGAAGGGTCCACGCGGGCTACGAGGCGGTTGGTGCAGAGCAGAGATTCCCGCTGGATTACGCCAAACTGAACATCGGAGTTATCTGTTAGGGATTGAACCTTTTGCAGCGCGGGTTGGACAAAGTAGTGGTCGAGATCATCCTCAGCGACGATAATCATGCGTTTAATCATATCGTCGGCGGCGGCGACACGGGGAGTTGCGGCGGAGAGCGCGTTGCGCTGCCAGGTGAGCTTGGTGAGCTCCCAAGCTTTGCGGTCGAGCGCATTCTTCGTTGCTGTGTCCATCCGCATGAATTCCTGATAGCTCGGATCCAAGGACGGCATGTCTCCTCCCATGAGAACACTCCATCCTTGAGCAAACCAATCGTCGCGCGCCGGCAATTTGCTTTTCGGCTGTGCGCTGCTGCTAGCCCGGGGGCCGATCTGCTTGGCGTTCAGCCAGCCGACCAGCGGTAGGTATTGCGCGCGCAGAAATTGCTCGGCCTCGACTTGTCCGGTCTCTGGAGCCGCTCCTTCGTTCTCACGCGAGTCGGAAATTTGACGAAGAAGCCGGCGCACTTCCATTGCGGCGGCGGATCGTACTTTTACCTGGAGCGCGGAGAAGATCTCCAGCTGGTTGCTCGTCATCTCATGGTTGTTATCCTCGGCCGGAACGCGTGTTGCGAGCGCTCCGAATATTGTCCGAGGGAAAAACGGATATCCGTCATGCGCGCTGTCGGTATGCAGACCCGTTCCGAGCACCTGTTCGTCGCCGTATTGCGCCCCAAAGTCATTGATAAATCTTTGCAGATTCGACTGATACTTCCTTTTTTGGCTTCGTTCGATGGCGAGCTTGCCGCTATTAGAGCTGTAGTAGGCATCATTTAATTCCAGCAGAAAGCTTCGCAGAATATTTTCTCGCGATCGGCGTTTTCCAAGGCTCAGCTCAAATAAGATTTCGCCCAGTGTCGTGCCTCGGGCCGGATCGGGAATGGTGAGACGAGTCAATCGGTTTACGGAATCCAGCGCGCGCCCGAATGGGAGAATGGAAACATCATAACGGTCGGAGGGAATGGAGCCGCCCGTCGCGGCATCGGCATATAGCCCATCCGGGTTATTGGCGTCCATCACGCCCAGACGGCACTGCAGAGCCCAGTTGAGTTCGTCGAATTGTCTTTCGATCTGCGTTTCACGGGACGGCAGCTGTGCGGTTTGTTGCTGATGCGTGGCGTCGTCTCTTTTGCCTTCTTTGAGTTCAAAGAGGTCATCATAATTGCAGTCATTGGAATGATCATCGCTCCAGGCCTGACGGTGAATCAGGCCCGCAATTTCGTTGGATTTGGCGACAAATCGGTCGAGCAACGCAGAGCATTGAAATGCGCCGCCATCCACCGTGAGGATCTTTGATAGGTACGGTCTCTGTTGTGGACAGAAGTTGAGCGATGCCAGCGCGTGCTGGAGATGCAGTCCGGATCGCCGAAGGCTCTGTTCCCGGCCGTACTCGTATTGCTTTTTTTTCGTGTGGTCCGTCAGCTCATTGGCGGCAATCTGTGAGTATCTGGCTTTCGCGAAATACTCGCGGCACAGCTCCAGGTCCACCTTCGCTGTGGCCAAATGTTCGATGTCGTCGGGGATATCGGTGGTAAATCCTAAGGCGCTGCGGATCTCGTCTGGATAGTAGAAATACCGCGCCATACGGTCGACGATTCCCTGGGATGTTTCCGCATCATTATCGGGATTGTCATGCGCGAGTTGTTTGTACGCCTGGTGGGTCGCTTCGTACATGATTCGTTCTGTTCGGTTTACTTCGGCGTTGACGCTGTCGCGCAGAAGATCTTGGATGAGGGTTAAGTTTCCGCGTAAGTCCCGAAGCGTATCATCGATCGTGAACAGGGCTTTGTTCATGCTTTTCGTGCTGGGACCGTTGAGCTGCATGCTCCAAAGAGTGATTCGCGCCTGAGGCGCGGGCTTGTCGAACCCGGCGATCAATTCTTTGACCAGATCGAGATCATCCTGTAAGCCGCGCAGGAAGATGATTTTGCTGTCGGGGTATGCGAAGATGATGACACGGTGGGCGGGATCATTGCTGGAGACGTCGGCGGGAGCGAAGTAGTAGGGTGCGTTGTCGCGAGAGTCTGCGAAGGTTTCCGAGGCTTGCTGTGCGAGGATTTCGTTGGTTCGTCTGGCGGTGGCGATATCCGTCTGGGCTCGGCGCAGTTCGTCGTCCGCCACTTGGAGCTTGAGTGGAATTGTGTCTTGTTCGCCCACGAGGCGGCGTTTGTCGGCAGCCGCCTGCTCCGATGCGGCTTGTGCGGCGTCGCGCTGTGCGGCTTGTTCCTGAAGCTGGGTTTGAAGATCGGTGCGCTGGGCTGTGAGCGCCGCTTTCTGGTCCGGGGTAAGGGTCGTGTCGTCAAGCCGTAGAGCGGTGGCTTTTTCTTCTTTGTCGATCCGCGCGTACTCCGCCTGGGCGAGCGTGGCGCGGCGGGATTGGGCGGCGGCGATGGCGTTTGCCTGGCGGATTTCTTCCACCACTGCTTGTTTGCGAGACTTGAGGTCGTTGATCTTGGCAATTTTTCCAGCAAGTTCGCTGTCGGCTTTGGTGAGAGCGTCGCGCGTTTGCCGAGCGAGCGCAACGCCTGTGAGCGCATCTTTGTTGAAGATATCCGCAGCGGGATTGAGCGCTTTGATGATGCGCTGGACATCCGTGAAATAGTAAAGTCTGACCTGGTCTTGCACGAAATTCTGTACGTCGCCGCTCAGAATATCCGCGAGGCGTGACGCAGAGGCGGATGCGTCTTGTGTTTTGACATTGAGCATTACGGAAACGGCTTTGTCCGCCGGCCGGATTTTTGCGGCGGCCTGCGCCTCCCAAAACGATTTCAGGGGCTGCCAGTCCTCGATAATCATGCGGGCGGCGGCGATGGAATCGCGGGCTTCGCTCATGTTCACGGATGTTGGAGGAATATCTCTCTCGCCTGCGGGCTTGCGGAGCTGTGCTTTGACATTTTCTGTAAGGACATCGAGGGCGTTCGTTTGCTCCTGCAAGTTGGCGCTGATGGAGGTCGCGGCAATGGGGATGATATCGATCAAGCCGGTGGCTTTTGCGCTAAGAGCGGCGGCTGCAGTATTGTAGGCTTCCGAGGATGCGTCGCCGCCAGCCGCTTTAAAGAATACGCCGGCTTGTTTTGCGAGATGAACGCGCAGGCGCTCCTCTTCGTAGACAGGTTTCAGCGCCGTGACAAGTCCGTCGCGCAGGATGAGAGGGCTGGACGTTTGGAAGTCGGCGGCGTATATGGAAACGTTCTGCGTCTTGAGGGCGCTGAGTTTACCGTCCAGGCCGCCGACAAGGGCGGCGGCGTATTCGCCGACTCCAGCGACGCTCTGGAGCAAGATCGTTTTGTCGCCTTCGCCGATCACGTCTTTATTAATGGCTGCCTGCAGCGCCGCGATTTGTTTGGAAAGCGCGGCCGCTTCGTCAACTTTTGCCTGCTGTTCTGCGCTGAGTTTGTGATCCGTTGTGACGATGGCGGCGGCCGCATCCAAGGCTGCTGCGGGTGTTGCTTTGGCGTAGGCGGCAAGGGCTGTATTGAGTTCCGTGAGGTTTTTTGCGGATGTGGCGTGAATCGATGTGAGAGCTTCGGCTGCGGATCCCAGGCGATCGATTGTTTCGGAGGAGGCGCCCAGTTTTGGATCGGCGATAGGCATGGCGGCGATTACGAGCTGTGCGTCCGCGAGCTGAAGGGCGGCGATTTTGTATTGATCCCTCGCCTTTGTCGTTTCTGTGACCATGCCGGCGATGCTGGCGTCGGAGGGCGCTGGCGGAGTCGCTGCGGCTTCGGCGGCAGGCGCATCAGCTGGGGGTGGTGTTACGGCGTCAGCGGGGGGGAGGGCTCCGGGGAATGCAAGGGCCGCGACAACCCAGGCGGCTGTTCTCGTTCTATGGATCTTGTTCGTGGCTCGCTTTCGGAATGGATGAGACATGTAATGCTCCTCGAAAAGAAATTAATGATTATGTTGTCTTCATTTTAACGGAATGCTCACCTGCCTTCAATATCATTTTTCGATACATTTTTTTCTGCTTTTCACTGTTACGAACGCGAATTTCCCGGCTATAATCATGTAACTGCTTCTGGCAGCAGGGCTGCAGCGCCTCCGCAGTCTTATGCACTTCCGTACTAAACAGCAATAAATCGTAATAACTTTTACATCAACTTATGTGGGCGCTTGTCATGTAGAGCGGCGCTTATTCATGCACGACCAGAGGAGTTTAACGCCATGTTCGTGAAGTTTCGGCCCGCGCGTTTGCGGGATTTGTCGGAGTGTTTGGGGTGTTTGAGGGATGGGTTTGCGTATGATGAGGGAGGGCGCGCAGCGCTGCTGGAGATGTGGGAGGAGCTGCTGGCGTCGGGCGCGGCGAATGGAGCGGTGATGGAGGATGTTTCGGCTCCAGAGGGACGCCGTATCGTCTTCTTTTGTTTGAAGGTTTTTGTGGGGGATGATTATGTTCGCTATCTTAAGACGTCGGCGCCGCCGCTGGTTGGGCCGCAGGTGCTGGGGGGATGGCTGAAGGGCTTGTCGCCGTGTTTGTCGCTCAGGGAGATCCGGCGGGCGAATTCGGCGGAGGGTGTGAATATCCTTGTTTTGAATTCGGGGCTGCCGGAGCGGATGTATGGGACGGCGGAACTGCGCGGTTTGGTGGACCGGATTGGGGAGTTTTCGTGTTATTTTACGGCGGGGTATCGGTGCAAGGAGCTGCTGGAGGAGTTTTATACGGACTTTGAGTATCAGTGGGCGGCTGGGGCGGGGCTTCGGGAGCGCACGCGGTATGGGAAGTTTCTGGACCGGCGGGATTTGCCGATGTGGGATGGCCGGGAGTGGTCGCCGATATTGTACGGGGTGACGGCGCCGGAGGCGGCGGCGAGCACGGGAACGCTGGCGTCGATGATGCTGGGTTATCAGCCGCCGAAGTTCTTTTTTAGCCGGTGCGAGCAGGAGTTATTGGTGGAGGCGCTGCTGGGGGAAACAGATGAGGCGCTAGCGGTGTCGCTGGGGGTGGCGGCGGTAACGGTGCGCAAGCGCTGGGATAGTATTTACGAGCGAGTGGGAATTGTCGCGCCGGAGCTGCTGGCGCGGGTGTTTGGGGCGGCGCGGAGTGGGGAGAAGAAGCGGCTGCTGCTGAGTTATCTGCGTCAGCATCTGGAGGAATTGCGACCGGCGGAGGAGGCTAAGCCTTCGACGGAATTGGAGTTTCGGCTAGGCAAGGGGCAGAAACTGAAGGGCGCCATCCCCTCAACTCGCTGAGGCTCGTTTGGGCTTGCCCGGCTTCGGCCTCTCCGAGTCCCCCAGAATGGGGACTCGGATTAGGATGGCCCCTCCGCCCCAATTCTGGGGGACTCGGAGGGGCGTTTTCTTGTCTCCAGGGAGGAGAGTTGGGTTATTTGATGGCGATGAGCTCGACGTCGAAGATGAGGGTGGCGTTGGGGGGGATGACGCCGCCGGCGCCTCGGGAGCCGTAGGCGAGGTCGCTGGGGATGGTGAGCTTGCGTTTGCCGCCGACGCGCATGCCGGCGACGCCTTCGTCCCAGCCGGGGATG
>JAOQAA010000369.1 GCA_025963815.1 Capsulimonas sp. | reverse complement strand
ATTTCAAGAACATACGTACCCGGACGCAATCACAGCTTCTCGGGATCGCCAATGACGCCGGCGAAGAGCAGCATTACCGTTGAGTTATCACGGATGGCGCAGAAGAACGGATGGTTGACATAAACGGACTTGCTCGTGTCCGGCTCAGCGCCCACATCGACTATGACGACTGCGGTCGCCGCCGCAGCGACTGTCCCCTCTTCGTCGACTTCCAGAACCGCTTTGTGCAGCACCTTTTCAATATAGTCGCCGTGCAGTCCCATCGGGGTGAAGTCGGCTTTCGGTTTGAGCGCCGGCCCCATCCCCAGCGACGCCAGTGAATCTTTGAGATCGATACTGTACGAGGCCTGGAACCGAGGCATGGCAATCGTGGCGTCCTGAGGTTTCAGGCTCGCAACCAACTGATCCCATGTTTTCTGGTCCAGGGATTTCACCCATGAGTCCAGCCCGGCGGCGTTCCTGGGAAGAACGATCAGGAGGCTCAGACGACCGCCGCCGTACGGCAGGCTCACGGCCTGGAGCTTGTCGGTTTCCGCGTAGGCGAGGCTGGCCTTGCGCCGCATAAACGGCAAGGGCTCCACTTTGTCCTTCGCGATAATGAAGTTATCGTCATGTGTCGCCTGTTTGTCAAACGCGTCCCTCCATTGTCCATGGAAGTACACAGCGTTGGTCAGCACGGTCGTGGAGTCCGCAACATCGGCCTTCGGAATAATCTCCTCAATCTTGCCCTTTGTCTTGTCGCTCACCCAGCCATTGATCGTTTTCGCGGCGTCCGGGGAGTGGAAGTCCAGCGCCGTCGCCTGTCCGCCGTAGGCGTCGGCGCAGATCTTCTGGAAATCGCCATTCAGGGTCACGCCCTTCTTGACCCAAATCGCATTGGCGATCGCGATCTCCACCTTGGGATCGGCGCTCATCAGAGACGGCAGCAGCAGCGTATTCGCCGCGTTCACATCTCCAATCTTGATGTCTTTGAGGCCCAGGGTTTTGGCCATTGCGGTCTGCGTGGCGCCGCCCGCGCCGTTCATCGTCATCGACAGCGCCTGGGTCACGCTCAGCGGCGAATAGAAAACATTCGCGTCCGGCGACGCCTTCGCCAAAGGCTTCAGCAGACGAAGCCCAAAATCAGTATTCGCCGCCGCCACTTGCTGGACGCGCGTATCGGCGGCGACTGCTTTCACCTCCGCCTCCTTTGGGCTGCCGTCCACGGGAGGATTATTCGGCGACGTATTGATCCCTGGCCCGCCGCACCCCGCGAGAAGACCGAGCGCGACGCCCAAGCCCACAATCCCGGCCGTCTTGCCCTGACTTTGTGTCACCATTCGCATATCTGTCTCCCGTGCGCAAAATGTCGTTTGCTTGTCCAGAAATTATAGCGCCTCTGGATCGCGAATGACGCCGGCGAACAGCAAGGTTCCCGTGGCGTTGTCCCGGACGGCGCAGACGAAGGGATGGTCCACGCGGAACGTGATCGCGGGCATCGCGCCGCTGACGCCGCCCGCCGTCATGGCTTCCATGGTCGCCGCGGCGGCGACTGTCCCCTCCTCGTCCACCTGGAGGATCGCCTTATGCAGGATCTTGTCGATATATCCCTGCTCCATCCCCATAGGAATAAAGTTTGCTCCTGGCTCAAACGCCGGCGCCATCCCGAGCGATTTCAAAGGCTCTGTCAAATCGGCGGTGTAACTTACCTGAAAGCGCGGCAGGACAACAGCCGCTTCCCGCAGTTTCATGTGCGAGATCAAATTGCTCCATGATTTGGCGTCGAGCGATTTCACAACGGCGTCCAGGCCATCCACGCGTTTGGGCAGCACGATGTCTAGACTGAAGCGGCCGTTGCCGTAAGGCAGACTCGCCGCCTGAAATTGATCCGTCTCCCTGTAGTCGACAGACATGTCATTCGACATAAACGGCAGCGTCTTTTCGCGCGCTTTGGACAGATGAAAGCGGCCATCTAGAGTTTCGGACTTGTCAAACTCATGCATCCACCTGCCGTGGAAGTAGACCGCGTTTGTCAGAACCAGCGGGGAGCCGGAAATATCGCGCGTCGCCACGATCCCATCGATCTTCCCTTTCGTCTGTTCGCTCACCCAGCCGTTGATCGTCTTCGCGGCTGCGGGGTCTGAGAAGTCCAGCGACTCCGCCCGGCCCCCATAGAACTCCAGACACGTCTTCTGAAAGGCGGGCCTTAACTGAAGCGATTCGCGCACTTTGGCGTTTTTGTTCACCCAAACGCCGTTCGCAATGTTGATCCCGACTTTGGAATCGGCTCCCGTCAGCGAAGGCAGCATCAGCTGGTTCGCGGCGTTCACATCCCCGATCGCCGCGCCCTTGAGGCCAAGAGCATCGGCCATCACCGTCTGCGTGTCACCGCCCGCGCCGTTCATCGTCATCGTCAGCGCCTGCGTGACGCTGAACGGGGAATAGAAGACATTCGCGTCTGGAGATGCGCCCGCCAGCGGCTTCAGCAAGCGCCATCCGAAATCGACGTTTGCCTTGGCGATGCGCTGGACACGCGTGTCGGAGGCGACAGTGTTAAGATTGGGGGGCGGCGCGTGCTGCGGTGCGTGCTTCGGCGCGACATTTAATTCGCTGTGCATCGGCGGGATATGCGGCGGGTGGCTGCATCCGGCGGCGGCCAGCGCGCCTAAACCCGCGATCCCAGCGGCCTTGCCTCGCCACGGTCTTGACCTACTCATGAATGCCTCCTTGCGCGCCGTCGAAATTGAGAAGCAGCGCAGCTCTATGGGGCGGCTGTGTCCATGGGATACCGACACAGCCGCCGGATGAGATCGGCGATTACGGGGTGACCTGGAGGAGGGTGGCGGCGGGCGAGCATTCCCAGGAGAAGAGCGCGCGTTCGGCGGGTTCGGGGGCGGGCGCCCAGAATTTGGACCAGGTGACGCCCTGCGAGTTGCGATATTTCCAGGCGGCGTCGGCGTTGGTTTGGAGCCAGTCGTTGAAGGACGTATCGCCGGTCTTCGCGGCGTAGTAACCAGCCCAGCGGCAAAGGATTCCTTTGAAACCGGGAAGGTCAGTTCCAGGGCCGCCGCCGTATTCTTCGTTGAGGATGCCGGGGGCGTGCTTGCCGCACAGATCGTCCTTCGCGGTTTGGAGCGCGAGCTTGGCGTCGTCGAACCGGCCGAGCATCGTCGCGCCGCCAACAAACGTTCCCTGATTGTAGGTGGACACCCAGGCGTTGATCTTGTGCTTGGTGCTGATGGAATCCTTGACGGCGTTCTTGGTGAGATCGCACATGATCGGGTTCTTTTCGTAGTTGTCGAAAAGATTGGTGGCGTATTCTTTGTACTTGTCGCCCTGGCCGGCGTTGTAAAGCAGCATCGCGGCGATCACGCCGGGCCCGTTCACGCAGCCGTTCTTCCCGCCCTTCTCGGTGGTCCACCAGAGGCCGGGGATTAGCTCCGTGTCGTAGGCGCGCGCCCACACAATGTCAAAATTGTTTTTGGCGTACTTCAGGAAGACCCGATTGCCGGTGAGGTTATAAGCGCGGGTGAAAGCCATGCACGCCCACAGGAGATCGTCGTTGTAAATGTTGTCCGACCAGTCGCGGCCATAGGTGCGAATAAAACCGTTGCATAGTTCCGTGACCTGCGGTTTGTACTTCGGGTTGCGCTCGGCGGCGTCCTCCACCGTCTCGATCTGCTCGGCGTACTGCCAGAAGTTAGTTTGGCGGCCGCCGGCGGTCGTCATGCGAAATGAACCGAGACCTTTATTGACTTTATAGAATGCGCTCAAATAGGAATCCATCGCCTGATCGCGCGCTTCCGGTTCGGGCGACTTCGCCTGAGCGGCCGGACCGCTCACACCGAAAGCCGCCGCCGCGAGGAGGACGGCCACAGCCGCCACAGTGTTCACATTCAACATTCATTCTCCTGATCGCCCTGGAACCATTTTCATCTATCTTATCATCAAACGGATGTCCCGTCAAGGCCCCAAACATGTCCCAGAATACTTTGACTAATTGGATTTCCGTTCTGGAGCCTTGTGCTCCTCTTCATCGTTTTTGACGATGCTGATGCTGCCGTCGCTTTCCATACAGGCGCGCTTGACCTCTTGAAGTTCCGTCATTCCCTCCAAGCGCAGCGCGGACATCAATTCGTCACGCGTGATCAGCTCGCGGCGCATGTTGCGGTGATTGATCTTGCCATCTTTGACAAGTTCCAGCGTCGGAGGTTCCAACATCTTTTGGAACCATTTGGATTTAAATCCGAGCCAGTCCAAAGCGTACGCCCAGAGGATGATCGTCGTGACCAGCAGCAGTCCATCGGGAATGGATTTATGATCGTTCGCCATCGCGTTCTGCGAGGCGTCGCCGAGCAGCACCACGACGAGCAGGTCGGTGACGCCGAGAGACCCCGCCTCTCGCTTGAGAATGACCCGCAGCAGGGTGAAGACCGCGAGATAAACAATCGTGCCTCGGATGACGATTTCGATGGGAGACACGGAAAATGTGAACGCCTGCGCCCAGTCGATGTGAAGCCATTTGTTCATGGGTAGAGTCTCCTTTCGGGAGTGAGATGCGATCCGGATTCGGCCCCCCTGCCCCCCAATCCTGGGGGAGGA
>JAOQAA010000355.1 GCA_025963815.1 Capsulimonas sp. | reverse complement strand
AGCTCAACCAGCTTGTTGTGGATCAGGCAACCGACGGCGTTCCAGATCTGATCCAATCTTATTCGGGTCATATCGCCCAGCGCCTCTTCGATGAAACGCTCGCAGGGATCGGAGTTCACCCCGCCCTTCAGTTCAACTTCCTGGCGCAGTCCATGGAGCATCGGATTTTCTCGGACAGCGTCAGCCATCGGTTCATCGACTGCTACTACGAGTGCATGCAGGGCGTCGGATACACTCCGGACACGACGATCGACGAAGCCGCATCACGCTACACGGACGCATATGAACAGTACTACAAGCCATTCATGGAGCAGCACGAGTACATCTTCGAAAATTACCTCGTCAACTACGTCTTCAAGCTGCTATTCCCATTTGGGCCGCAGAAGAGCGTCTACTACGAAGAAAAGAGCGTCTACAGCGAATTTGTGCTGATGGCCGCTCATTTCGCCATGCTGCGCAGCTTGCTTGTCGGCATGTCCGCATATTACCAATCGTCATTCGGTTTTCCGCAAATCGTCAAGCTGTTCCAGTCTTTCGCCAAAGCGATCGAGCATGACCCAGCTTATTTGAAGCGAATATTGCATTCGCTGGAAGAAAACGAGATGACGGAGATTGCGGTGATGACCGCGTTGATCAAAAATTAGGAAAAGCCGTCCCATCACATGAAGACAATACTACTGACAGGATTCGAGCCGTTTCACAGCAATGCGGTCAACCCATCGCAGCTCATCGCGGAGCGCCTGAACGGAGAAGTGATCGGGGGCGTCCGGGTTGTCGCCCTGACGTTGCCCGTGGTCTTCGATGAAGACACGCGGCGCGTCTTCGCGGCCATTGAAGAGCTGCAGCCCGCCGCCGTGATCTGCCTGGGGCTGAGCGCCGGAACCGGCTCGGTCGATGTTGAGATGTTCGCCGTCAACCATCGCATTTCCGAGGGGTCGAAAGCCCTCTACCCCATCGAGAGCGACGGCCCAGCCGCGTATTTCTCCACCCTCCCCATCGATAAGATCTGCGCCGTCATCGAAGAGCGCGCCCAGCTGCCGGTGCGGCGCCATGGCTACGCCGGCAGCTTCCTATGCAACCACATCCTCTACCAAACCCTGCGCTACATTGAAACGCACGGCCTCGACTGCGCCGCCGGCTTTATCCACATCCCCCAGTCCACCGAGCACGCCGCCGAAGGCCAGCCGTCGCTGCCGCTGGAGGAGATGGTCGCAGGCATCCGTATCGCCATTGAGACCGCCGTCGCTTAATCGTATCCAATAAAACCTCCCCTTAGCGATCCGTCCTTAGCAATCTCAATTTTTCCCAGCCGAACGAACCCTTTGACTTATTGTCACGTTTACAATAATTATCTTTCTCAAGAGAATATTGGAGGGCAAATGTGATGACATTCTGGGCGATTTTCGGCTGGGGACTATTGGCGTTCACCGTGTGGTGGCTGGCGTATTATATTGGCCTTTCCTACGAAAGCAATGGCGGCGCGATTGGGATGCTCCCGGTGCTTGGCGGAGCGATACACCCGCCGGTTTACGCCACGATCGCAATTGCGATGATTACCCACGGCAGGCTCCATTGGTGGTATGCGCTCATCTGGGTGATTATCGTTATCGCCGCTTATCACGCCATCGGATACGCCGCCGATCTTGGAACGAAGACGTCTATCGCCCACGGCAGGCGGCGCTACCCGTCATCGCCGGAAACGGCAGATACGCCCGATGAAGAATAATTCTATATGTCTTGACAATTAGACTGAAATAACATAAAATAATTCCAAGTCTTCTATAAGAATTTGGAAAGTGAGTCTTTTCGTGAACATCCAACATTTCGCGCTCTGCGGTCTGCTCCTGGGCGCATTGCTTCCCGCCGCCGGCGCCGCTCCGGCCGTTCTCGGCTACTATACATCGAATGCGAACGCCGACGCTTCCGTGAAGAACTTCGCGGGATCGTATACCCAGCTCTCGACGGATACATTCAAGGTGGCGGCGGATGGGGCGATCAGCGGAGATGTTCCCGCTCAGGCGCTCGCCACGGCCAAGTCTCGAAAGATCGCGACGTTTGCGTGTTTGGCCAATTTTGGCAAAAGCGACTTTGATTCAGCGATCGCTCACAGCGTGATTACTGACCCCGCAGCGACATCCCGGCTGATCGCGGACACGCTGGCGCTGATTCGGGCCAATGGGTACGCGGGCGTCAACATCGATATTGAAGGCGTGCCAAGCGCGGACCGCACGGCGTTCAGTGCATTCGTTCACCAGGTCTCGGCTAGCATGCGCGCGGCCGGGTTCAAAACAGTCATCTCCGTTCCGACGCAGGCGAAAGACGATCCGAGCAACAGCTGGTCTGGCGCGTTCGATCTGCGCAGCATCGGTCAGGACGTCGATATCGTCCAATATATGGCCTACGACCAGCACGGCCCCTGGTCGAAGCCCGGACCGGTCGCAAGCATCGACTGGGTTACCACAGGGACGAAATACGGCCTGTCCATCATCCCGGCCTCCAAAATCAGCCTGGGCGTGGCCGCCTATGGTTACGACTGGAACCTCACGAAAGGCGGCTGTGTCGATGTTTCCTGGAAAGACATCCCCGCGCTGATTCGCACGACGCACGCCGTCCCGCTGCGCGATCCCGCCTCGGGCTCCCCGCATTTCGAATACACGCTTGACGGCGCGAAACATGTGATCTGGTACGAGGACGCCACAAGCATTCGGCAAAAGGCGAAGCTAGCCGCGTCCCATAAGTTGGCGGGCGTGTCAGTATGGGCGCTCGGGAAGGAAGACGCATCCTTCTGGAAGGCAATCCAGTCGGGATTGAAGGGCAAAAGTTAACGAGGCCTGTCGGACGTGAAATCCCAGGTCGCGTCCCTGGGAATGCAAACGGTATAATGCAGAAACTTCACGTCGAACGAGAATACCGATGACTTTGCCGCCGGACACCCTCACACAAGACCAGCTCAACCGCGCTTTGCTCGCGCGCCAATG
>JAOQAA010000345.1 GCA_025963815.1 Capsulimonas sp. | reverse complement strand
GACGTATGGATTTGTGGGGGAGGATATCGTTCGGAGCGAACCAGACTATGTGATGCGGGAACCGGGAGATTTGCTGGGGGTGCTGGGCATTTAGTCCCTATTCCCCAGCGCTAAAGCGCTGGGGAATAGGGACTAACGCGGAATGGGGTTCATCCTAACCGTGCGCGCCCTGGTCCAGGCCCATTCGATGGGAGATGGCCGCGTACGCCGTCTTTGTGCTCATGACCGAGCCGCGCCTGGCGGGCTCGTTCGGCGCGGGCGTGTTTGCGCGCCTGGCGTCCTTGAGCCGCCTCCGTGGAGCAGAAGACATGACATGTGTTGTGCTTCATGACGACGGGAGTGATATCGATCTCGGTTTTTTTTGCGAGCGCCGAAGCCAGAAGTCCGACAAAGTCGTCTGGATCGGCTGTATTGGACTCGAACATGCCGTAATGCATCGGGACGACTTCGCGGGGTTCGATTTCCAGAGTCAGCTTGACGGCTTCTTCCACCGACATGTTGCCCCATTGGCCGTTGATCGGGACCAGGAGTACGTCGGGGCCGTAGTCCGCCACGGCGGAGGCGAGGCCGTCGTAGTAGGCGCTGTCGCCAACGAGATAGACGATGGGGCCGTTGACCCCCGTATCGCCGTGGCTGAAGTCAAAGACGAAGCCCACGCTGTCTTCCGAGTGCTGCGCCGCAACGACGTGGACGGTGAAGTTTGGGAAGGCGAGCGTCTGTCCCGGCATTGCCGTTTTGAGCTGCATGGACGGCACTCCGAGCTTCGTCAGATGATGGCAGGACGAAGGCGGGCAGATGACGGTCGCGTCGGGATTCATCTGGGCGATGACCGGCGCGGAGTGGGGATCGGTGTGATCGGCATGGTCGTGAGTGAGGAAAAGATAATTCAAACGGACGTCTTTGGGCTTGATGGGAATGTCGACCATCCGGGGCGATGTCCCGTCGGCGTTCGCGCTGTCCGAGAGGTAGGGATCGATGTAGATCAGGTCGCCGCCGTGACTTTTGAGGGTAAATCCGCCCTGTCCAAGCCAGTGAATGGCTACGCGTCCCTGTTCCACCTTGGTCTTACTCGTACGGTCCATAGGTATCCTCCGTCGCCTGCGTTTGCGCTATCGGCGCTGATGGCGATTGCGATAGGACAATCGTTCCCAAAAATGCGCAAACTGTATCGTCTGTTTGCGCATTGGTCAGGGTTTACACCCCGATGGCTATCTGCTATAATACCGAGGTTGTCAAAGGGCGCATGAAATCGGACGAGCTTGGGAATATTGTCGCGGAAACCGTGACGGATGCGGCGGGAATGGAGCGGCTGGCGGACGAATGGCGCACACTTGCGGATTCCTGCCCGACGGCCACGATCTTCCAGACCTATGAATGGAACGCCGTTTGGTGGCGCCGTCTCGGACGCGCTCCCGGCCGTCGTCTTCACGTGATTGCTCTGCGCTCCGAAGGCGGCAAGCTTGTGGGGCTTGCGCCGCTGATGACGTCGTTTTGGCGTGGATCGCCCTTGCGCCTGCTGTCGTTTCTAGGCGTGGGCGCATCCGATTACACGGATATTTTAGCCGTTTCAGGAATGGAAGCGCCGGTCGCCGAAGCTTTTTATCGCACGCTGGCAAAATCCGGCGGATGGCAGGTATTCGACTGCGCACAGCTGCGCGCCGGCGGTCTGCTCACGGAGTACAAGCCTCCGGCTGATGTGCGACTAAGCGTTTCTGAAACGCTCGGCGAGCCATGTCCATACATTGCGCTGCCTGCCGATTGGAATGCGTTTCTCGCGGGATTGGGTAAAAAGACCCGGGCGAATGTCGGGTATTACGATCGCGCGCTACAGAAGGTTTACGAAGTCAAAGCGGCGCCTGTCAGCGATCTCCGGGAACTTCCAGAGGAGATGACACGCCTTTTCGACCTGCACCAGCGCCGCTGGAACCAGCGCTGGCTGCCCGGCGTGTTCGGCGGCAGACGCATTCAAGGGTTCCACCGGGAGCTGGCGGGCGCCCTGCTGGAGCGGGGCTGGCTGCGATTGTTCTGTTTGCAATTGGACGGTGATACGCAGGCCTGTCTGTATTGTTTTTCGTTCGGCGACCGGATGTGTTATTACCAGGGCGGCTTCGAACCGACCCTCTCGAAATATAGTTTGGGGACCGTACTCACCGCGCGCGCGGTTCAGTTAGCCATTGCCGAGGGCAAGACGACCTTCGATTTGCTGCGCGGTGACGAGCCCTATAAGGCGAAGTGGACGGGGACTTCGCACGTCAATCGCCGCCGTATGATGACGAAGCATCGTTTTCCGCTTGGGATGCTCGCGGCTGCGATGCAGCGCGCCGAAGGCGCGATCGAGCGTCGTGTGAAGGAATGGGCGCGTACGCGGAAGTAAGCAGGCCCGGTTTTCGATGATTCGACGATTTTTGACACGGATATTGATGGTTCTGATGATCGGCGGGTTCTGCTACAATTCGTGGCAGCTCCGCCAAACACAGGCGCAGGTGGCGCGCTTGCAGGCCGAATTGCATGCGAGTCGTCGCCATTCCTCCGATGTTGCGGGGACGATCCCGAACGATTGGTTAGACCGCGCCCAGCGGCACGCGGCTAAAGCGCGCGCCGCCGCGCAGCGCGGAGACATGGAAACCGCACAGCGCGAGCTGTCTCTGAGCGCCGACGCCGCACAAAAGGCGATTACCGAGCCCGCGCTGCGCACGCAGGGACAGGTAAAGCGCCTACAGGCGCAGCTGAAATCGGCGCAGGACGAGGCGTCCGCGCTATTGCAAAAGGCGCATCAAGGCATCGATGGCGCCGGAGCCCAGGGGAGTCGCCATGCGCCTTAGCCTGCCGCCCAAGCTGCGCGCCGAGCACAAATTTGACGCCTCCGCCTGCCCGGCAGACGCGGCTCGATCACGGAAGGCCTATTTGAAAGTCGCCGCAGTCATTCCCGCATTCAACGAAGAGCATCGCATCGGCGCCGTTTTGAAAACGCTGACCGCATCGCCGGAAGTTACGGAGATCATCGTTGTCTCCGACGGCTCCACGGATAAAACGTACGAAGCCGCCTCCGCTATCCCAGGCGTACAGGCCATTCAGCTTCCCACCAATAAAGGCAAGGGCGGCGCCATGCGCACCGGCGCTTTGAAAACCGACGCCGACGTTCTGCTCTTCTTCGACGCCGATCTCATTGGCCTGACCCCGCAGCACGTCCATGATATCCTCCAGCCTATTCTCACGGGCGAATCCACCATGTCCATGGGCATCTTCCAGGGCGGCCGCTGGGCGACCGATATCGCCCAATACTTTAGCCCTGGCATCACCGGCCAGCGCGCCATTCTTCGTGAAGTCTTCCTGCAAATTCCCAATCTCGAAAACGTCGGCTACGGCATCGAGTTGGCAATCACCTATTACGTGCGCCACCATGACATGATCCGCAAGGACGTGATCCTGCGCGGCGTGACGCATCCTATGAAGGAAGAAAAGCTGGGATGGATTCGCGGGGCAGGGTCGCGCATGATCATGTACTGGCAGATGCTGCGATTTCGCATCTCGTACGAATTGTTCGGGCGCCCGCCGCGAATACGTAAGAAGAAGTAGGGAATCCCTATTTTCCCGCGCTTTAGCGCGTTTTCCCCTTTTTTCCAACAAGCCGCTTCGCGGGGTAAAATGGGTGCTGATAACTACTATCCTTGCTCGCTCGACAAGTTGCTGAGAAGACAAAACTCAGCAGATAAATAATTACAGCCCATTCATTCTTGACACAATCAAGAGTGAATGGGCTGTAATTATTTGCTCCCCTTTTCCCCTGCGCTGCAGCTTGTTGGAAAAAAGGGGGAGGCGAGCCTAAGCGAGTGGGGGAATAGGGATTACCCCACAATCCCCTCAAACGTATCAATATCCTTCACGATCGTCCCAATGCTCGCTCGCCAGAACTCTGGGCTGCGCGTGTCGATGCCGAACCGGGACGCGAGGGTGGCGGCGTCGGCCATGCCGGTGGAGGCGAGGAGATCGTCGTACATCGATTTGAAGCCGTCCGGATCCTGCTCGTAGCGGGCGTAGAGGCCGAGGGCGAAGAGCATGCCGAACATGTATGGGTAGTTGTAAAACGAACCGGTGCTGTAGTAGTGCGGCTTCGCGGCCCACATGTACGGGTGGCGGGCTTCAGGGAGCAGGGCGTCGCCGTAGGTGTCGTCCTGGGCTTGAAGCATCGCCGCTTTGATCTCGTCGACGGAGAGCTCGCGGCTCACGCGCGCATCGAAGACGCTTTGCTCGAACAAGTAGCGGCTGGTGATATCCACGACGATCTGGGTGGCGCCTTGCAGGGATGCTTCCAGGATCGCCAATTTGTCGGCGGGCGAGCCGGCTTTTACTCCGGCCTGGCGGATGACGGTCTCGCAGAAGATGCTGGCGGTTTCGGCGAGCGTGGACGGCGAGCTTTGCAGCAGGATCGGCATCTTTGACATACAGAGGTTGTGGTATCCGTGACCGAGCTCGTGGGCGAGTGTGCTGACGTTGTTGAAGGCGGGCTGGTAGTTCATCAGGATGCGCGATTCGTCGCCGCGCACGCCCGCGCAGAACGCGCCGCCGACTTTGCCTTCACGCGGTCCGGCGTCGGTCCAGTTTTCGCGGAAGGAGCGTTCGGCGAACTCGCCCATGCGCGCCGAGTAGCCGTGGAACTGCTCCGCAACGAACTTCGTGGCGTCGTCCCATTCCCACACGCGGCTTTCACCGGGCAGGGGCGCGAAGATGTCATAGAACGCGAGCTTTTCAATCCCGAGGGCGCGCGCCTTGGCGCCCAGATAGCGCCGGAAGTGCGGCATGGACTCACGCGCGGCGCCAATCATGGCGTCCAGCGTTTCCTGGTCGATCTGATTCTGGAAAACGCTCTGCGCGAGCGGGCTGTCCCAATGGCGGCGCTTTGTGAGTGTGTTGACCTGGCCTTTGATGCTGTTGAGCGCGGCGGCGATCGGCGTTTCGACGGTCTTCCATCCGGCCAGTTCGGCTTCGTAAGCCGTGCGGCGAACTTCGCGGTCCGCGTCGGTGACCAAATTGCGGATCGCGCTCATCGGGATCTGCTTGGCTTCGCCGTTCAGGACGATTGGGACAAGCATTTGCGATTCGACGTCGCCACGCAGCTTGCCCCAGGCGGATGCGCCAGTCAGGCCGAGTTCGGACGCCAGGTTCTCCTCGGCGGGCGACATCTGGTGGAGCGCCTGTGTTTTCCGCTTTCGCAGCATGTAGGAATACTGGGCGTTCGCCTCGGACTCGGCCAGAAACGGCTCAATGTCCCGTGTCCCGATCCAGGCTGTGATGCGCGCTTGCTGCTGCGATGTCGTGGCGAAGAGCAGATCGATCTGGCTCATTCGCGCCGCCGCCGCCGTGTCGCGCGTGTCGGCTTCGACAATACAGCCGACATACGATCCCACCACACCGCCGACTTCCGCGAACGCGCTTTGCCGCGCGATCAGCTCCCGCAGGCCGTCATTCGTTTCCAGAGAATCCAGAGTGTCCACGAACGCGGTCATTTCCTGAATCATTCGCTCCATCTGCGCGTAGGCGGCGGCGAACTCGGGGCTGTCCAGGCTGGGATAGAAGGGCGTCATGTCCCAGCGTGGGAGTACGGACTCGGGTGCAGACATAGAATGGGCTCCATTAGTGTCGAGAAAAAGACCCCGCTCTGAAGAGCGGAGTCTTGGATTTGTGTGAAGATTGGGATTACCGGCTATAGTCGAGCGCCGGCGTCCATTTGTAGTTACTGTAGTACGGCTTGTCTTTGATGACCGTGCCGTCGGGGTTGGTGACGACGCGGTAGAAGACGCCAGTGTAGTGGCGGTCGCCGAGTTTGCGATAGTGGCTGACCAGCTTCACATTGCGTCCCGGAACGGCTTTGCCGAAGAGCGATACAACGGCGCGGCTGCGGGTCGTCTTATAGGAAACGTATACGGGCGCGTCCGAAAGATTTTGGAATTTGAAATCTTTCTGTCCCCAGTACACCGTGGCGTCGCGGCCCGGATCGGCGTAGGGAATGGTGCGGACATGCTGGCGGCGCTCGACGATTTTCAGGTTGGCGAGCATCGCGGCGTTGAACAGCGTCGTGGCGACCTGGCACATGCCGCCGCCCTGCTGCACTTCCATTTTACCGTTGATGAAGACATGGCCCTTGCCGAAGCCGCGCTCCGCAGTGCGCTCACCAACTGTGCCGTTGATCGAGAATACGCCTTGCGGCGGCACGACGGCGCCGTCGATGATGTCGATTGCGCGGCGGACTGTCTGGGTGCGGCCGACATCGCCCGGATTGAACTTGGTGACGAAATAACCGATACGGGCGTTGATTCCCGCAAGCTGCGATGCGGTGATGTGCGCAGGCTTCACGACGACCGGCAGCACAACATGGACCGTCGCGGGGTCGCCTTCGATGGAGCGGGCGACCAGATCCGTGGCGGCCTTCAAGTCGAGCGCGGCGCCGTTGATTTCAGGTATGATCTTTGCCGGAACTTGCTGTGCATCCACATCCGTGGCCTGCGCCGTATCGACGACGGCTTTCGCATTCACGGGTGAGCGCTTGATATAAGGCGCTGTTCCCATGAGGTACTTGCTCAGCTTGGCGCGGTCGACGATGAACTTAAAGGAGCCGGGGGTGCTGGCGTCGGAGCCGCCCGGAGCATAGGAAACGCCGATTTGCTTGCGGCTGGGCCTCCACATCCGGACGCCGTCGCCAAGGCGAAGACGCGTGGAAAGTCGATCATTCGGATCGGTGGGCGTCAGGACCTGGACCGGCGGCGCCTTGGGCGTCGTTCGCGCGGTGCGGCGGACGACGCGCCGCTTATGCTTTCGCTTGCGCGGCGTCGCGGCGTGCGTCGTCGACGCTGTGCTGGGCGAGGTTTCCGATTGCTGGGAGAGCGGCGGGAAGAGTGGCTGCTGTGCGTTTGCCGTGACGAGCGGGTCGGTGATTGCGGCAACCGCGATCGCCGCGGCGATAGTCAGGCATCGGTTCAGGCGATGCATATGTAGTTTCTCCAGTAGTGGCGTTGAGCCCGAAAAGTCCAAGACTTGTGATTTAGAGATTATCGTTACGCATCGGATAGCCGGCGATTAAAATCGCGCACTAGAAGTGCACGATGTGCCCCTCCGGGCACTCCAGAAACGTGACCGCAAGGTTTCTGGAGTCCACGCAGGTGGACATCGTGCACTTTTAGCCGCGACTTCAGTCGCCGGGCGCATCGTGCGTAACATGAGTTAGAGACTATTGTACCATGGGGAACCTTTGTTCTAAACTTAACGCGTACTTGTTAAAAGCGTGAAACGAGAAGGAAATCGATCGTGAAAAAAATTGAAGCGATTATTCGGCCGATCCGTTTGGAGATCGTCAAGGCGGCGCTTGCCGACGCCGGGATTGCTGGAATGACGGCCAGTGATGTCCGTGGAGCCGGGCGTCCGACAGGGGACCGCTCGCCGCATTTTCGCGGCGGAGAATACGTAATCTATCTGCCGCCGAAAGTGAAGCTGGAGATGGTGGTGCGCGACGAGGACGTGGACCTTGCGATTGAGGTCATCTTGGAGAATGCGCGGACCGGCGAAGAGGGCGACGGCAAGATTTTCGTGATCCCGATTGCCGGGGCGGAGCGCATTCGTACCGGCGAAACCGGCGACGCGGTATTATGACGCGAACAAGCAGTCATAACGAAGCTTGAAAT
>JAOQAA010000332.1 GCA_025963815.1 Capsulimonas sp. | reverse complement strand
GCTAAAATTCACAAATCAATTCTCATTACATTTCCCCTGTGCTGATTGCATCCTATAAACCAGAAACTGCAACTTTATTCGCCCTATCCTGTCTCACCGAGTACAGAGCGAAGCCCGCAGGGCAATTAAAGGCGACCGTTTCCCATGTCCGACATCCAAGGCTCCGTCGAGCAGTTGATCGAGCAAGCCCATCTGGCGATTTTGCGCCAGTCCACGGAGCGAGCGCGCACGCTTTTGAAAAAGGCGCTGGCGCTGGACCCTATGCATCAGGAGGCGCTGCGAATGCTGCAGAGCCTGCCCACACTGCAAAACAGCCAGCCACGGCTTCCTGGAGAATCCGAAGATGATTTCGCCTCGCGGATCGCATACCAGGCCGGCATCGAGGAGCGCGCCCGATTAGACGGCAATCCCTGGGCTCCCGCACAATATCGTCAGCCATCTCCATGGGCCTATGGCCCTTTTGGGCCTTATTTGAAAACCGCGAGAGTGGGATTGTACATGCTAGCGGGTATTCTCGTCGTTCTGTATCTGCCGCTCGGCAGAATACATCCAGACACCATTCGCCACGTCGCACATCTCAATACTCTGGTCGCCATCCTCGTCGGCGCGCTGATGGGGTTTGGAGCTTCGCTTTTACCGGCGCCCCCGCCACGGCGATCACATGGGTGGTGGTAAACGAAAGCAATTGCCGACAAGCGCTAAGGCCCCGGCGGCAGCGGCCGCTCGACCTTGATCCGAGGCTCCGCCACACGCAACGTCAGCAATAAACTCACCAGCGATTACTGGCGCTGCCGCGCCCGCATTCGGTTGTTGCGAGGGTTGTGCTCGACTTCGGCGAGGCCGAGCGCTTCCATCAGCGGGGGCATATATACTCCAAAACGACCCCGGAGCCCCTTCTTCAGACCGTACCAACCGCCCACGGGATTGCTTTCCGACCGCGCCCATGCTTCCACCGTGCCGTCTTTCGCCGGCTTTTGCTCATCGGCGCCGCCAAGGTCCATCCAATCCCCATAGCTCTCCAGCATGCCCCGCAAGTCCTCAATCGCCCGGTGCGCGTAGAGCAATGTGGTCGCGCCCACGACGCACACAATAACCTTTTCGCCGTTTTTCTCGTCCAGGTACATCTGGTAGTCGGAGGTCAAAGGCGGCGTCTTCAGCCGCCACGGATTCTGCTTCGTTCCGAGTTCTTCTGACATGGGGAACCTCCAAGGTATTGGTTGCGGATATCGAGGGCAAAAAGAGCGGCTGCCGAGGACTACTATAATCACGTTGCCCAGAATGCTGCAACTTTAATCCGACTCATTTATGGCCCCGGCGGCAGCGGCAACTCGACCTTGATCCTTGGCTCCGTCACCCGAAGCGTCAGCACTAAACTGACCAAAGCCAGCATGGCCGAGAGGGCGAAGCCGACACGGTAGCCGTGGGTGAGGGAGGCGACGGCGCCGCCGAGGAGGGTGGCGACGGTGCGTGGGAGGGCGGTGACGACGTTGGCGATGCTCATGTAGAGGCCGATCTCGTGCGCTTCGCTGGCAAACTCCATCACGATGTTGGCGGCGGCAATGTTGCTCGCCGCCGCCAATAAGGCGAGCAGCACGAAGACGGCGTAGAACTCGACCGGCGCGTGCGCGATCAATGCGGCGACGGGCGCCAGGACCGCGCAAACGGACGCCGACAGCAGGACGACTTTGTTGCCCGCGCGGTCCGCCCAGGCGCCCCACCCCAGGCCGCCGAAGGCCGTCACGCAGATCATCACCCCGGTGAACGCGGCGATCGCCGCTGTATTCGCCCCAATGTCGCGCTGGGCGTAGAGGATGTAGAACGGCGTCACGCCCGCCGCAAGCTGAAAGGCCGTTTGAGCGTAGAGGTATTGCCGGAAACTATGATTGCCCCGTAAGACGCGCTTGAGCTCGCCGGCGAACGGCGGGTGCGCGCTTTTGTCCACGACGACCGGGCTATCCGGCTCGCGCAGCAGTCCCAGCGGCAGCACGGTAAATGTCAGGATCAGGAACCCGATCAAAAAGCCCTTGCTGTATCCCCCGGGAAATCCCCCGTTCGGCCCCGAAAGCAGATGGCTCAGCAGACGCTCCACCCCAATGCTGAGCACGCCGCCGATCCCGCCCGCAACGCCGTACAGCCGCCCGCGCCAATGGCTCGGGATCGTCTTGCCCACCGCCATCCAGTACGCCGGCTGGTTCAGCCCCATCATGGTCGCATGAACCGTCAAGCAGCCGAAGAGCGCCACAATCATCCACTGCGGATGCGCCACGCCCAGAACCAGCGTCAGCGGCGCCAGCGGCAGCAGGGCGAAGCGCTCCAGCAAAGCGATCCAGAACAAGAATCCCCGCACGCGCCGCCGGCTCAGATACGGAACGACCAGAAACCCCGGCAGCGTGATCAGCAAGTTCATCAGCGCGGGAACGCAGCCGACGAGCAGATCCGACGCGCCCAAATGCGCCAGGAAAACCGGCAGGATGATGGTGTTCGAAAAGAACGCCATCCCCAGCGGCCAGCCGATCGAATCGATCACGCAGGAGAAAAAGTTATAAATACGATCCCCGCGCGAAGCGCCGAGAACTTTGACGTCACTAATCTCCAAATTATCTTTCGGGAAATATCCACATCCTCGTAGTTACAAGAAATAAATCATTAGCACGACAAAGGCGAAAAGTAACAGCGCGGAGCCGATGAGCCCGATCTTTCCCTGCCAATGCCTCCAGCCACGTATTCCAAACCCAATGCCTGCAAGCGTCACTACCAAGGAGCCCAACTCGACATCACCGGTGCGCACTCTTGTGGCCATCGCGCCAAACGCTGTAATGACAAACCACGCAATAACCAGAAATATGTACAATATGAAACAGGAGAATGAAATTATGGCTGACCGCATCCTACTGGGCGGTAATGGCGGTGGCAACGGAACGTTGGTTGGCGGCGGCGGCCACACATCTTTGGAATCACTCATTTGGTATCTTCCCTTCTAGACGACGGGGAGAAATATAATCACTTGTCGCCTATGCGCGTAAGCACGATGGGATTTCGTCTCTGCTCCCATGAGCATCAAAACCGGAATATAGTCACCCAACACCACAGCGCAAGAAAGGCGGCAATCAGTAGGAGCAACCCCCATAATCCAACCTTCCCTTGCCAACATCGCCGGCCGACGATTCCGAACCCAATCCCTACAGGCGTCAGAATGATAACGGCCAATCCCCCTAAGGCGCCCCTCGCTCCGGTTTGCACAATACCATGACCTAACTCTACAAACCATACGAGCATAATAAGAAAAACTACCGCGAAACAGCACAATCCGATGATCCCCACCCATGCTTTCGTTGGCTTCGCGTTCGACGTCAAAGGCGGGGATGGACCTGAGGGCGGCGGAGGCCAGACATTGTTGGAAGCACTCATATAACTTTATTATTCTGCACACTGCGACAGATGGGCTGAGATTGTACATGTCATGACACCGCAATATGGATAATTAATCCCACCGACCAAATTACGACCATTACCAACAGCGCCGAACCAAAAAGGCCGACTTTGCCCTGCCAGGATCGTACTCCGCGCCTCCCAAATAAGACTCCGGAAAATATCAGAGCTACTTCACAAGTCAGCCAAAAAAGAATAATTGGGATGGCTGTTTGACCCACCATGAGGCCCGCGAGCACGTAGACAGCAAAGGCAATCATCAGCGTAACGCTCGCAATAAAACAGTACAGTGCAACAATTCCGGCCGACGACATATCAGAGGGGAGCGAAGGCGGCTCATTTGGGACTGATGGCGGCGGTGGCCAAACATCTTTGGGATTACTCATTGATAACGCCTAATCTCCGTGCAGACCACTACCGCCTAACACTGACATGAAGTACAGTAATGGAACGACGAAAACCACCAATATCAGGCACGAGCCCAAGAGTCCCACTTTCCCCGGCCAGGATTCTGCGTCTTTCCAGCCATATACGAAACCCAGCACTGCGCAGATAGCGCTCGATGAAATGTAGAAGTAAGCTCCGTCGTCAAGACCATGGACAAAGACGAGCGCCACAAACAACACGCTCGCTAGAAACAATCGAAGCGACCAAATTCCTGCCGGCTTAGGGCCTCTCTGCTGTTGCGGAAACTTTTCCTGATTGGTTGGCGAAAGCGGCCCCACATCGTGCGAATCATTCATTTGCAATGCAATCTTTATCAAGCAGACGCGAATGCGTAAAGAAATGAGAGGATGAAAAAGAAACCAATCGACAGTATGGAGCCGATCAGGCCGCACTTTCCCTGCCACGAACGCAACCCAATCGCGCCTAGTATGATGCCGGCAAATACTAAGATGAGTTCACCAACCAGCCATATACCCGTCACAACGGCAAAATTACTGTTCGTAGTTTTAAAACCCGCCAAGGCGAACGCAAAAAATGCGATTGTCAGCGCGGCGTTCGCAAGCAAACAACGAAGCGCGGCAATTCCTGCCTGCGGCTTCTCTGAAGGCGAGGGAGGTGGCTCATTGGAAGCCGAGATCGGTGGTGGCCAAACATCTTTGGAATCACTCATTGATAACGCCTAATCTCCATGAAGGCCGCCGCTGAACATGATTGCAAAAAACAGGAATGGCAGTACAAAGATCAATAAAATCAGCCACGATCCCCACAACCCCGTTCGTCCTTGCCAAGTATCAAAACCCATGCCGCCGCACACTACGCCGACCACGGTGCACACTCCGCAAAGGCTCATGAAAAAGGGACTGCCTCCAAAGCCGAATACAAATGCGGACGCCAGAAACACCACACTCGCAAGAAACAAACGATACGCCCAAATTCCCTCAGGGCTGGGCCCCTGCCGCCGTGTCGGCGCATGCTGTGGTTGGCTCGACGGAGGCGGCGGCCATACATCGTTGGAATCGTTCATATGCCTTCTCCTAGGCGCCAACTGCGATACTGACAATAAACCACACCATGCAAATTACAATGAGAACCATCAGGATGGAGCCATAAAGTCCACATTTGCCCTGCCAAGATCGAAATCCACGTATTCCAAATGTAATGCCTTTCACGATTAGTAGCAGCTGACCGATCAGCCAAATCCCAAAAAACGCAAAGACGGCGGAGCCCTCTGGCATCAAACCTAATCGTACGAGTATGGCAAACGTGTATGCTAGCGTTGCGCTCGCGATGAGATATCGAAGCGAAACAATGCCCTGGCGGGGCTCGTTGGATGAAGTCGATTCCTCATCGTAAGAATCATCCATTGAGTCTTTACTCTTTTACTCGCCGGCAGAGTATGGCGATTTGCTTGTCGCCCATGCGCGTCAACACAACCGTCATTTCGTTCGATCCCTTGAGCTTGAGCTGCTTGATCACGGCTTCGGGATCGTGCGGCACGCCGCGTTTTTTGACGACGACGCGGCCGACGCCGCGCGCGTTCAGTGCTTTTTGCAGGACCTTGAAGTGGTAGGGAAAGCGCTCGACGATCTCATATGCCGTGGCGAAGGGCGTCGGGAGAAGCTCGGGGGCGATGAGATAGGCGATCTGTGGATCGACGGGCGCGGCGCTGAGTTCGTGCGCCAGGGTTCGGATCAGATGCGCGCGGATCACGGCTGGGTCTGGTTCGTAGAGATAGCCCCCTTCGTCGGACGGCGCGGCGGGGATGAAATCGGTGTCTTCGTCGGGCGCTCCCGCGAGCGCTTGCACGCCTTCCGGGCGGAGTACGGTGGCGCGTACGGGTTCGGGGGCGCGCAATCGTCCGGTCCAAAAGAGGGATTCTTTGCACTCGCCTTCGTCGGAGAGAAACTCTAGGCCCGCGTCCATTTGCTCCGCGACGGAGTGGTCGATGCCCGGCGCGAGCTTGACGCCGATGTGTTCGATCCCTCGATCGCGCAGATCGTTGACGAGGGAGAGCGGCGGCGAGTAGTCTTCGGGGGAGACGACGCGGCGCTTGTCCACGCGGCGGGCGGGGTCGAACCAGACGGCTTCGGTGATTACGGGAAAGTCAATGGCGTCGGCGCAATGGACGGTGATCTTCGAATCCAAGTCCAGCGCCCGTGCGTTCTCGGCAGCGAATAATGCGCGGGCGGGATCGCGCTCCACGACGGTGACTTGCAGCCCGGCGCGGGCGAAGGCGATGGCGTCGCCGCCGACGCCGCCACAGAGGTCGGTGAGGGATGTTATTCCGACAGATGCAAAGCGCGCGGCGTGATATGCGGCCGCGCCGGCGCTCGACGCCTGCTCCAGAGCTTCGCCGATAAAGTACATGCCGGCAGCCGATTCCCCAAACTTACGCACGCCTTTGCGGCGCGACGCCGCCATCTCCCACGCCGCCGCTGCGATCTCCGGCGACGCCGACTTGCGCAGGCGTGTCAGCGCCACCACCGGTTCGGCCTTCGCGGCTAGTAATGCGCTTGCTTCGGCCAGCAGCAGGCGTCCCGGTTCGGTCAGTAAATACTGTGCGGTGAGAAGTTCCATAAGAAGAGTCTATTGTAGCACGGAGCCTCGCATCGCGCATGGAAGGGCGAAGCGAGCAGCCGGAAGCCAGGAAAAATTCGGGTATAATCGGGGCAGTAATACAAACATATGCTCGAAAGCAAACAGTAGACGCCGCCTTCCGGCGCACCGACGCAACGCGACGGGCGGTCAATACGCCCCGTTTTCGAGAGCCGCCCAACGCGGCGATAGCAAGGACAATGATGGCTAAAGGATTGACGGATCGACAGCAGGAAGTTTTCAACTTCATCGTCGCATTCGTGGAAGAAAAAGGATACCCGCCCACCATACGCGAAATGCAGCTGGGGCTGAGCATCGGCTCCCTGCGCGGCGTCACGATTCACCTCGACGCGCTGCACAAGAAGGGCTTCATCGAGCGCCTTTCCAGCAAGAATGGCCCCCGCACCTCCCGCGGCATTCGCATCCTGGCGCGCGTCTCCGAACGCTCCGCCGACGAAGTCAGCGGCATGGTCCGCCTGCCCCTGATCGGCGCCATCGCCGCCGGTACGCCCCTGCTTGCTACCCAGAATATTGAAGACATCATCCCTGTCCCCTTGCAGCTCCTAAAAGCCTCTCATCAGGAGTGCTTTCTGCTGCGCGTCCAAGGCGAAAGCATGACCGGCGCGCACATTCTGCCCGGCGACCTCGTGATCATCCAGCCGCAGATCACCGCCGAAAACGGCGACATCGTCGCCGCCCGCATCGGCGAGGACGCCACCGTCAAACGCTTCCGCCGCCACGGCAACCGAATCGAATTGCAGGCTCAGAACCCCAACTACGCCCCCATCCCCCTGCGCAAATCCGACGACGCCGCCATCATCGGCAAAGTCGTCGGACTGCTGCGGGGATATGTAGGATAAACGAAAAGCCTAATGCCCAGCAATCGCAAAGACCTCCCAATTCATCCCGACCTCCACCCCGGGTTGGCCGCTCTGCTCGGGGCGCTCGACAACGCCACGCAGACGTGGCGCAAGGAGCTCGGCGAGATTTCGGACGACTCCATCGCCTGGAGCCCATTCCCAAATGGGCATAATATTGGCGCACTCTTACTGCATATGGCGGATACGGAGCTGTTCTGGATCGGGGAGGTCGGCGGGGGCCTTCCCATGACGGCGGAAGAGGCCGCGCTGTTTCTGTCGGATGACACACAGCAGTATGAGGCGCGGTGGCCGTCACCCCCGACGCAGCCACTTGCTTGGTTTTACGCGCAGCAGGACGCCGTTCGGGCGCGGACGCGACAGAAGATTGCCGCGATCAATGATCCCAATCACATTGGGCGGCGCCCCGAAAATCCTGAACGTGAGTTCACCCTGCGCTGGCTTCTCGGTCACATCGTCGAGCACGACGCGTACCACGGTGGGCAGGCGGTGCTCTTGTCGGCGATTTACGCGCATCGGGGGACGATGGAGCGCTGAGATGCCGGCGCAGCCTAATCATTGCGACGCAGG
>JAOQAA010000690.1 GCA_025963815.1 Capsulimonas sp. | reverse complement strand
GGGCGAGCATTTATCCATATCGCCTTACAACGGACAATCTGGCGGAACATCTCCCAGAACTGGAAGATGTGGAAGCGATCTTCGGAGGGTGGGGGATGCCGGTGCTTCAGGCGGAGCATCTGGACCAACTGCCGCGCCTGCGGGCGGTGTTTTACGCCGCCGGCAGCGTAAAGCGCATCGCACGTCCGCTGCTGGAGCGTGGGATTACCCTCGTCAGCGCCTGGGCGGCGAACGGGGCGCCTGTGGCCGAGTTCACCGTCGCCCAGATCGTGCTCGCGAACAAAGGCTACTTCCAGTGCATTCGCCGGTACGCTGTCTCTTCGGAAGATCCTCGGACCACCCCCTATGGAAACTTCGATCAGACGGTTGCCCTGCTCGGCGCCGGCATGATCGGCTGCAAGGTGATCGAGCTTTTGAAAGCCTATCGCCTCCATGTGATCGTCTTCGATCCTTATCTTCTCGACAGTGACGCGGTCCTACTGGGCGTCGAAAAAGTAACGCTCGAAGAAGCATTTGCGCGCGCCATCGTCGTCTCTAACCATTTGCCCCAGCTGCCCGCTACCATTGGCATGCTGACTGGAGCACACTTCGCGTCCATGCGTCCGAACGCCGTATTCATCAATACGGGACGCGGGGGGACGGTTCGTGAGGACGAAATGGCCTCAGTGCTCGCCGTTCGTCCGGACCTTGTCGCTCTCCTCGATGTCACCGACCCGGAGCCCCCGCTTTCCGACTCTCCGCTTCGAACCCAGCCGAACGTCTTCCTCTCTCCTCATCTCGCCGGCTCGCATGGCGACGAAGTCCTGCGGATGGCTGATTACGCCATTGAGGAGTTTGATCGCTGGCGGCGCGGAGAACCATTACGTTACGCTGTAACGCGGGAGATGCTGGAGACGATGGCGTAAATCCTCTCATTTCAAATTTATGGGTTAAAAACGATAAAGGCAGCTTATGGATCAACGACTTTCCCTCATCACAATCGGCGTAAACGATCTCGCCGCCGTCCGTGCGTTCTATGAAGAAAAGTTCGAATGGACACCGGTGGCTGCGAACAAAGATATCGTGTTCTTCCTGATGAATGGATTTTTGCTGGGGTTCTTCGGCAAGGAGGATTTGGCGAAGGATGCAAACGTCACAGATTTAGCGCACGGCGCTACACCATTTACGCTGGCTTACAACGTGGCGTCGGAATCGGAGGTGGACAGTTTGGTCGCCTCGCTGGAATCGCGGGGCGTAAGGATTGTGAAGCGGCCGGAGGCGACGTTCTTCGGCGGGTACAACGCGTATGTCGCCGATGTCGAGGAGAATTTGTGGGAAATCGCCTGTAACCCGTTCGTGGAACTGGACCATGCGGGAAATGTAGTGACGCACAAGGACATTAGTACGCTAGAGTAACCCCGATTGAGAACCTGTCAGAAAGAAAAAGAGCCGCACTCCCCATGAAGGGAGTACGGCTTGAGTTATTGCGTCTGAAGAGTAAACTTAGATCGTGCTGAACGTGGCGGCGAAACCGCTCGCGCCCGTACCGGCGGCCTTAGGCAGAGGCGTATTCGAGCCGGGCCATCCGTAAGCAATGGTGCTCAGGCCCTGGGCGTCCGTGGATGTCGCGGCGCTGGGGCCAGGGGAAACGGCGGCGCCCTTTAGCCACTTGACATGGCCGTCGGCGAGCAGGAAGTTCGAGCCGTCCGTGTGCCGGCCGGTCGGCTTGCTGTCGAAGTCGGAGATCGTTGCGGGGGTGACGCCGCCCATGTAGCCGGTCTGATACTTCCAGCCGCCGGCGAACTTGCCGTTGCTGTCATTGGAGTATCCACAGCCGGCGCCGCCGACGTCCTGCGGCGTGCCGCCGTTGTTGTTGATGGTCAGGTTCAAGTCGACGGCCTTGTTGCTGTCTTCGAACAGCAGGACCGTGCTGGCCGGAGCGACCAGTCCGGCCTGAGAGCCGCCGGCGGAAACTTGCAGGTTGGAGTTCAGAGCGTAGGAGACAGGAACGTAACCGTTATTTCCGGTCGTCGAGTCATCAGGGCACTTGAAGAGCGCGCTGCTCTTGGTGTAAGGCGTGATCTGGAAAGCCCAGCCGGCGCCGAAGTTGCTGGTGCGGCCCGGGTACATCTCATCGTTGTCCTGGACATACTGGAGAATACCGAGGCCGATCTGGCGCTCATTGCTGGTGCAGCTGATCTGGCGGGCTTTTTCGCGAGCCTTGGCAAAGACCGGGAAGAGGATGGCGGCGAGAATCGCGATAATGGCGATGACGACGAGCAATTCGATCAAAGTAAAGCCGCGGAATTTGGGTTGCTGTGACATATCGGTTTCCTTACATACATGGATGGAATTACGACATCTACAGCGATGACGGGAGAATATTGCTTGAGGGTCTTTTGGAAGGGACGACTACATTGAACGCCACTGACAGGGAGGAGTATACCGGGCTAGTCTCAAAAGACTATCAAAAACGTTTTATTTATATAAACATAGATAAAAAACTCCAAGGGGTCAGGAGATACAGAAGAAGCGAGTTACCAAACACTTCGGCCCGGAGCAGATCTCCGGGCCGAAATGTTGTCCAAATCAAGATTGATTGGCTTTGTGATTTACTGGCTCTTCGCCGGATCCAGGAACGGGCTGCCGCCAAAGAAGAAGGCGCTGGGGCGCATTGCCTTGATGTGCCCGTCGATGAAGGCGACATTCGCGAGATCTGTGTGCCGCGCCAGAGGTGCGCACCAGTTGCCGTCGGTGGCGACGCGACCGGCCCATCCAACCTGATTCGTGGTGGCGCCGACCGGGTCAGCCATGAACAAGCAGCCGTCCCGAGCAACGGATGGGGAGGCAATGAATGGCGCAGTGGCCTGACCGGCCTGGCCCTTATCCACGATGTAAATCGTACCGGCGGGGGCGACAAAGCTCGCCAGCGTCAAACCTTGCTGCTCGCTGTTGCTCTGCATTGCATCATAGTTCAGGGCGTAGCTGTTGTGGAATCTCGGGCCATAAGTGGGGCTGTCGCCGGAGAAAGATGTTGCGGTCGCGCTGTCGTCAGGACATTTGAAAACTTGCGTGCTCTTAATATAAGGCTGCAGGAACTGATTCCAGTGCACCGCAGTGCCGCCAATGTTAGACCATCCGCCTGGAGTGATCTCATCGTTATCTTGCGTATATTGGATGGCGCCCAAGGTAATTTGGCGCATGTTGCTGGCGCAGCTGATCTGGCGAGCCTTCTCACGAGCCTTGGCGAAGACGGGGAAGAGGATGGCGGCCAGAATTGCGATAATGGCGATAACAACGAGAAGTTCAATCAAAGTAAATCCACGGAATTTGGTCTGGTGAGACATTAAAATTTGGTCCTTTGTAACAATATAGAATGATAACGTTGAGGTCGGCGGCGAATTGTGATTGAGCTAGATAGCAACTCTTGTACTAGCACTCACCGCAAGTTGCAGTATAAGAAATATCTGTCAAAGGGCGGGCGGCATTTCGTTTGCTTCGAAAGATTTCAGATACTCATGTCCAAATCG
>JAOQAA010000205.1 GCA_025963815.1 Capsulimonas sp. | reverse complement strand
CAAGCCCATTCTCTTGGCAGGCGGACTGACACCAGAAAACGTCGCCGACGCCCTGGAAGCCGTGCGCCCGGACTGCGTGGATGTCGCCTCCGGAGTCGAAAGCAGTCCCGGCGTGAAGGATCACACTAAGGTGAAGGCGTTCATTAAAGCCGTCCGCGCGTGGGACGCGCGACAGGCGTAATTGATCTAACAGACAAGCATTTGACAACGCCTATACGCGAGTGTTAGAATATCAGCGTAAGCAGAAAGAAGTACGAATATGGCAGTTGATACGCTATCGGCCGAGAATTTGTATGTCGCGGATGCGCAGGGACGGTTTGGCGGCGAGTTTGGCGGACGCTTCGTTCCCGAGACCATCATCCCCGCGCTGGACGAGCTGACGGAAGCCTACGCCAAAGCGAAGGCGGACCCCAAATTCCAGGAAGAGTTCGCCTACTACTGCAAGGACTATGTCGGACGCCCCACCCCGTTGTTTTTCGCAGAAAAGATGACGCGCGAGCTGGGCGGCGCGCAGATCTACTTGAAGCGCGAGGACCTTGCGCACACCGGCGCACACAAGATCAATAACGCGCTCGGCCAGATTTTGCTCGCCCGCCGTATGAACAAGCCGCGCATCATCGCCGAGACCGGCGCCGGACAGCATGGCGTCGCCACCGCCACCGCATGCGCGCTCTTCGGTTACGAGTGTGAAGTCTACATGGGCGAGGAAGACATCGAGCGCCAGAAGCTCAACGTCATCCGAATGAACCTGCTCGGCGCCAAGGTCATCCCCGTTTCCAGCGGAACACGCACCCTCAAGGACGCGCTCAACGAAGCGATGCGCGACTGGGTCACCAATGTCCGTAACACGCACTATATTATCGGCACCGTCGCCGGCCCGCACCCCTACCCCACCATGGTCCGCGATTTCCAAAGCGTGATCGGCATTGAATCGCGCCAGCAGATGCTCGAAGACACGGGCGGCTTGCCCGACGTGGTCGTCGCATGCATCGGCGGCGGATCGAATGCGATGGGCATCTTCTACCCGTTCGTCCACGATGAAGGCGTTCGCTTGATCGGCGTCGAAGCCGCCGGACATGGCGTACATACAGAGCATCACGCCGCCACGCTGACCGCCGGCTCCAAAGGCGTCCTGCACGGCTCGGCGTCGTACGTTCTTCAGGACACGCATGGACAGGTCCGCAGCACCCATTCGATTTCCGCTGGCCTGGACTACCCCGGCGTCGGCCCCGAGCACGCCCACTTCAAGCAGCAAGGCCGCGCCGAATACGTCTCCGTGACCGACGAAGAGGCGGTGGAAGCGTTCCAGTGGGTCGCCCGATCCGAAGGCATCATCCCGGCGCTCGAAAGCTCCCACGCCTTCGCCCATGTCCGAAAGCTAGCGCCGACGCTTCCCAAAGACCAGAAGCTGATCGTCTGCCTCTCAGGACGCGGCGATAAAGACGTCGATCAAGTCGCGAGGCGGCTGGGGATGCTGTAGAGGGCCCTCATCCCCCAGCCTCTTCTCCCAATTCTGGGAGAAGGGGAGTCAGAAATATAGTTAAGATTTCAGATTTCAGTTCCTCACTGAAAAACTCTGGCTCCCCCTCTCCCAGAATTGGGAGAGGGGGCCGGGGGGTGAGGGCCACGCGAAGCGCCAGCCGAACCATTAACATTATGCCATCCCGATTACCACAAACATTCGCCGCACTCAAAGCCCGCAACGAAGGCGCGCTGGTGGCCTTTCTTACCGCCGGCGACCCCGGAATCGACAGCACGCCCGATCTGATCGCGCTGATCGCCGAGGCCGGCGCAGACGTTGTAGAGCTGGGCATTCCCTACTCCGATCCGCTGGCGGACGGCCCGATCATCCAGGCGTCCTCGCAACGGGCGCTGGACCGGGGCGTGACGCCGCCGATGTCGCTCGATCTCGTGCGGCAGGCGCGCGCCAAGACTCAGGTTCCGATCGTCCTGATGACGTCCTATAATCTGGTCTGGATCTATGGACTGGAACGGTTCGCCAAGGACGCCGCCGAGGCGGGCGCCGACGGCGCGATTCTGACCGACCTGCCGCCGGAAGAAGCGGCGCCGTGGAAGGCGGTGGCGGAGGCGAACGGAATTTCCACCGTGTTTCTCGTCGCGCCGACTTCGACGCCGGATCGCATCACGCGTATCGCCGGCAGCAGCACCGGCTTCGTTTACTGCGTCTCACGCACGGGAGTGACCGGGGCGCGCAAAGAGATGCCGACGGATCTTCCGCAGCTGATTGACCAGATTCGATCGGCGACGGACACCCCGGTCTGCGTCGGCTTCGGTGTTTCGAGCCCTGAGCATGTCGCGCAGGTCTGCGCCATGGCGGATGGCGCCGTGGTCGGCAGCGCCCTGGTGGAGTTTCTGCACCAAAACGCCGACAATCCCGGCAGAGACGCCGCCGTCCGCGATCTCGTTTCCAGTTGGAAGGCCGGTACGCGCCGATCTTGAACCGCGCGTCCAAGGAAGTAGATCAATAAGCACAGATGTACAGCAAACAGCAATTCGCCAAGATGATCGACAACACGCTGCTTCGTCCCGACGCCACTCGTGACGACATGCTGCGCCTCTGTGAGGAAAGCGCCAAACGCCATTTTGCCAGCGTCTGCATCTTCCCCTGCTGGGTAGGAACTGCCGTCCGCGCCCTGGAAGGCTCGGATGTCAAGGTCTGCACCGTGATTGACTTTCCATTTGGCGGCGGCACGCGGCTGTCCAAAGTCTACGAGACCAAGAACGCCATCGCGAACGGCGCAAAGGAAGTGGACGTCCTTCTCAACATCTCCAAGTTCAAGTCCGGCGATTACGAGGCCATCGCTCAGGATCTGCGGGAAGTGATTGAAGCGGCTCGCCCGGCCAATCTGATGGAAGATTCGCGACGAGTGCTTGTCAAGATCATCATTGAGACCTGTTATCTGGCCGACGCCGAGAAAGAAACCGCCAGCCGCCTCGTGCGCGACGCCGGCGCGGACTTCATCAAGACCTCCACCGGCACCGGCCGAGGCGGCGCAACGGTTGAAGACATCCGCCTGATCCGCCGCGCCGTCGGTCCTAACGCTATCGGCATCAAAGAATCCGGCGGGATC
>JAOQAA010000197.1 GCA_025963815.1 Capsulimonas sp. | reverse complement strand
GCTAAATGCGTGGTGATCGTGACCGACATCGGCCAGTCCGATCACTTCGCGCAGGTCTTCGCCGTCGCCCGCCTCGCCGGATGGCTGCCGGACGATGTCCGCATGGTGCACGTTCCCTTCGGGCTGGTGCAGGGCGAGGACGGCAAGAAGTTCAAGACCCGATCGGGCGAAACCGTCAAGCTCAGTGACCTGCTGGACGAAGCCGTCGTCCGCGCCCGCACGCACCTGGACGAGCGGCTGACCTCCGAAGGCCGCGAGGAGACGGAAGAGTTCAAGGCGGATCTCGCCGACAAGGTCGGGATCGCGGCCGTAAAGTATGCGGATCTCAGCGTCAATCGCGGCAGCAACTACGTCTTCAGCTTCGACAAGATGCTCGCCTTGCAGGGCAACACAGCGCCGTATATGCTGTACGCCTATGTCCGCGTGCAGGGCATCGCACGCAAGGGCGGTGTGGACTTCGCATCGCTGGCTGGGCTCGACAACATTCACATCGTCGAACCCTCCGAACGCGATCTCGCCAAGCACCTCCTGGAACTCGACGACGTGCTCGCTCGGATCGCCGAGGACTTCCTGCCGAGCCGCCTCTGCACCTATCTGTTCGAGCTGAGCCAGAAGTTCAACCACTTCTACGAAAACTGCCCGGTGCTGAACGCCGAGGAGCCTACGCGCACCTCGCGCCTAGCGCTCGCCGACCTGACGGCGCGAACGCTGCAATTGGGGCTTTCGCTGCTGGGGATTTCGACGGTGGATCGACTGTAAGCCATTCGCGCCGCCGATGACCCACCCTGGCCTTCGGAGGTCCCTTGTCCTACCCACCCCGGCGCTTCGCGCCACCCCTCCCGCAGCAGGAAGGGTTTTGCTAGAGCTGTTTTGACGGAAGTCGCCTGCGATACCGGCCTGAATGCCCTTCCCGCTGCGGGAGGGGTGGCGCGAAGCGCCGGGGTGGGTAGGACAAGGGTGGCGCAATGTATACAAGAAACCCGGAGTATCACCATGGCCCAGTCACCCGCGCAGCGTCAGAAGGCGCTGCAAAAGAAGTCGAATAAGCGCAAGGAGAAGGCGGCGCAGCTGCGCCGGCAGTCGCAGAACCAGCCGGCGCGACTGGATTCCAAGTCCCAGATCGAGGCGGCGTTCGCGTGGCCGATCCTCGAAACGTATCTGACCGAAGCGTGGGATGAGGAAGGCCAGATCATTCAGGCGCTTGTCTCACGGGAAGGGCCGAACGGCCGGATCGCTGTCGGCATTTATCTGGTCGATCTGGGACTGCTGGGTGTCAAGAACTCATTCGTGCAGATGTTCGAGTCGCACTCGGCGTACAGCGACCTGCGGACCTCCGTACTGGAAAGCCAGCCAATGGTCTCCGCCGATATCAATTTGATCGCCAAGATCCTGCGTTCGGCTGTGGAGTATGCGGCGCAGTTCGGCTTCCGTCCGAACTCGGATTATCGGCTGGCGTCCCGAATGCTGGCTGGGGCGGATCCCGACGCTTCACCTGCGGAGATTCCGTCCGGCGGTCCTGAAGGCAAGCCGCTCTTCATCCCTGGACCGCACGACAATGTCGAAGCAATTCTTCTGCGCCTCGAAGACCGGGTCGGTCCGGACGGCTATCACTATGTGATGGACGGCCCCGAAGCCGGAGAGTGGATCGACGGCTATGGCGACGTCGATGAGGAAGAGGACGAAGAAGAGGAGCCCGGCGAAGAGGTCGAAGAGATTGAGGAAGTGGAAGCCGTGGAAGAGCCGGTGGAACCCAAGCCATGACCGAGCTTGTCACGCGATGCTCCTGGGCTCAAAGCCCGGAGATGATCGAATACCATGACACAGAGTGGGGCGTTCCCGTCCACGACGACACTCGTCTCTTTGAGATGCTGACTCTCGAAGGCGCGCAGGCGGGCCTGAGCTGGGCGACGATCTTGCGCCGTCGCGCTGGGTATCAGAAGGCGTTCGACGGTTTCGATATCGCCAAAGTTGCCGCATTCGACGACGCTCGGATCGAGGAGATCGTCCTCGATCCGGGCGTGATCCGTCATCGCGGCAAGATCGCGGCGACTGTCGGCAACGCCAAAGCAACTCTGGCCGTCCAACAGGAGTTCGGCAGCTTCGACGCCTACCTCTGGCGCTTCGTGGACGGCGCGCCCATCGTCAACCACTACGCCTTACCCTCCGAACTCCCGACGAAGACCCCGACCTCCGACGCACTCAGCAAAGACCTGATGAAGCGAGGCTTCAAGTTCGTTGGTTCCACGATCTGCTACGCTTACATGGAAGCCGTCGGGATGGTGGACGATCACATGGACGACTGCGTTTGCCGCAAGGACGGCGCTTCATAACGATCTGAAATCGAAGCGCCGCCAGTGTTGGGGGCTCGTATATTGTGGGCAACCGAAAGGAACGATCACAATGGCGAATGGCTTTCTCGGTATGGACCCGTTGCAATGGCCTCCCTCGACGCCAAGACAGAGGGACATCGAACTCAATCAGATCCATGACGCGCGATGGAATACACCGGACCAGATCGCCGTTCGTCGCGTCGTTCGGTTCATCATCGTCGCGGTGATTATGACAGGTCTTACCATCTTCTCTTTGAACGTGCGGATCTATTCTAGGCCTGGCACAAGCCAACGCCGTGGAGCCGGACATTCTCTCTCACCCTCCCTATTTCAACCTAACTCCGATCCAACGGTGCGCTGATTTTATAACATTTTCTGCGGGCGTCTCGCAATTTTCGCGTCGTTCGGATACACTAACCTCATGACAGGCAAATTTCGCTCGATCTATTCCCACGGTTTCATCCGCGCCGCCGTTTGCATCCCCAATGTCCGCGTCGCGGACCCCGTTTATAATGCCGAACACACCCTCCGGCTCGCTCGGCGTGCGTCGGAGCTGAACGCCGCTGTGGCGTTGTTTCCCGAGATGGGACTCTCGGCCTACTCAAATGACGATCTTTTCCATCAGGATGCTCTGCTCGACGCGACGATTGTGGCAGTCGGGAAGGTCGTGGAGGAGAGCAAGACGCTGACGCCGGTGCTGCTGGTGGGCGCGCCATTGCGCTTTGAAGGCAAGCTTTTTAATTGCGCGGTGGTGATCTATCGGGGAGCGATCTTGGGGATTGTTCCCAAGTCGTACCTGCCGAACTACCGGGAGTTCTATGAGAAGCGGCAGTTCGCGGCGGCGCGAGAAGCCGTCGCGCGGGAAGTAACGCTGCTCGGGCAGCGAGTTCCGTTTGGGAGCGATATCGTGTTCCAGGCGTCGAACGTGCGCGACTTCGGCATCCATGTCGAGATCTGCGAGGATGTCTGGACGCCCGTTCCTCCCAGCACCTTCGGCGCTCTGGCCGGCGCCACGGTTCTCGCCAATCTTTCCGCGAGCAACATCACGATCGGGAAGGCCGAATATCGACGCGATTTATGCGCGTCGCAGTCGGGACGGTGCGTGGCCGCGTATCTTTACTCGGCGGCGGGGCCGGGCGAATCGACGACGGATCTCGCCTGGGACGGTCATGCGCTGATTTACGAGAACAACGAGCTTCTGGCGGAATCGACGCGCTTTTCGGCCGACGAGCAGATTATCGCCTCGGACATCGACTTAGAACGGCTCGCGCAGGATCGGATGCGGCTGAGCAGTTTCCATGACACCGCGGGGGATTATCGAGAGAAACTCAGAGAAATCCGGCAGGTGGAGTTCGCGTTCCAGATCCCCGAAGGTGAGATCGGCCTGCTGCGGAGTGTCGAGCGCTTCCCGTTTGTGCCCAACGACCCGGCGGTGCGCGACGAGCGCTGCTACGAGGCGTACAACATCCAGGTCCATGGTCTGATGAAGCGTTTGGCAAGTACAGGATTACAGAAGATCGTGATCGGCGTGTCGGGAGGATTGGATTCGACCCACGCACTGATTGTCGCCGCCCGCACGATGGATCGTTTGGGTCTGCCGCGCAAGAACATCCTTGCCTTCACGATGCCCGGATTCGCGACCAGTGATATCACGCTGAAGAACGCGCGCGCCTTGATGGAATCGCTGGGGGCGACCGCGCACGAGATCGACATCAAACCGTCGTGCCTGCAAATGCTGCGCGACTTAGGCCACCCCTTTATTGACGGCGAACCGGTCTACGATATCACCTTCGAGAACGTTCAGGCGGGCGAACGCACCTCGCATCTGTTCCGATTGGCGAACTTCCACGACGGCTTCGTGCTGGGGACGGGAGACCTGAGCGAACTGGCGCTGGGGTGGTGTACCTACGGGGTGGGCGACCATATGTCGCACTACAACGTGAATGCTTCCGTGCCGAAGACGCTGATTCAGCATCTGCTGCGCTGGGTGATCGGCTCGAAGCAATTCGACGCCGCAACGAGCGACACGCTCCAGTCGATCCTCGATACGGAAATCTCCCCCGAACTCGTCCCGCACGACGAGGACAACAAGGACAAGCCCGCGCAAAGCACCGAGCAAAAGATCGGCCCCTACGAACTGCAAGACTTCAACATCTACTACGTGACGCGCTACGGATTTCGGCCGAGCAAAGTCGCGTTTCTTAGTCAACACGCCTGGGGCGACAAGACCCATGGCGACTGGCCCGCCGGCTTTGATCTTTCCAAGCGCAACGAGTACGACCTGCCGACGATCAAGAAGTGGCTCGGAATCTTCCTGTTTAAGTTCTTCAAGACCAGCCAGTTCAAGCGATCGTGCATCCCCAACGGCCCCAAAGTCGGCAGCGGCGGCTCACTGTCGCCACGCGGCGACTGGCGCGCCCCGAGCGACTCCGAGGCGAATGTGTGGATGGACGAGCTGGCGGCGAATGTTCCGGACGCGAATTAGGACATTGTCGGCATTCAGCTTGGCGGGAAATTCGGGGGACGGCTCCACTTTCCTTCGCTTTGGCGTAATATGTCCTGGACACGTTTCGCCACGCTTGCTCCAACTCCCGGACTGATGCTATTGAGTTGGTCGTCCCGCGCCGCAGCATCGGGCATGCCGAATGGGAAATTCTCGACGTAGGAAGTGCTGCCGAAGCCGGTGCATTTTGCGAACACTCGCTCAATATCCGACAGAGATTTCCAAGAGCGAAGATGAAGTCCGGCCGGCGTGAGTGTCGAACGTCTGGGATGGTACATGGAGAAGTATAATCGCCGCCACTCCGAAGCGTCCAGCGCAACGAGTTCGTAGATATCGAGGTTCTTGGACGGCCCCGCAGTCGTACTGGAGCCTATGCGATGCCACAGAAAACCGCATCCGTTTTTACAGCGCAGCTGGTTGAGGTAAATTACTTCCCCCTCGGGACCGTTGACGGGGATCGGGCTGTCGGCGCTCTCCCCAAACGGTCCAGATGCTCCGGGCAGTTCGTCGCAGGCCGATAGTGAATGAGGAGTGACGCCTGTTCCCTCGCCGACGGCTCTGCGCCACCACTCAAAGGATTCCTGTTGGCTCGCGATTGGCTCATCGTCGACGGATTGTTTGCCTAGAAGGCGTTTGAGAAGGTTCATAATATACTACTCAGCGGAGTATGGGCGATCCGGAAATATCGATGATTGCTTTTTTATCTATTATACGGTTACTTCTTTTACCATGCAAGCACATAATATTTGCCCTAATCTGGCTGGTTGACAGAAATTCTTAGAGGGCAGTATAATTCGGACAGCAGACTTTCCCCATAAGGAAAGTCGACAAAAGGCAAGCTGACTGGGCGACTGGAGGCTGGGGAATGTTCTGAGCAGGACGTTCGCCGGCCTTCGCTATTTTGAAAAGGAGACTCGATGATCGTTCTTGTGCCGGAAATGCTGTATGGACGGCTGCTCCCGGAGGCTCGGCGCCTCGCTCCGAATGTCACGCTGCACCCCTATTCTGAGGACGCTGAGACCCATGTCGAAGGGCTGGACGAAGCGGTGGGCGTGCTGCGCTGGGTTGAGGGAAATCGCTTCGGACAGATCGTCGCCGATGGGCCGAAGGTGCGCTGGCTGCACACGGCGAGCGCAGGAGTCGATCATGTACTGCGCCCCGTCGGCGTGCGCGACAAGCCGGGTCTGGTGCTGACCGATTCCGGACCGGCGTTCGAGATCGCGATCTCCGAGTTCGTGATGGCCTGGATACTTCTCGTCGCGCGCCGCATGCCGCAGCTGATGGAGAGCCAGCGCCAGCATGTCTGGAAGTCCGAGATCCAAGATGAACTGTATGGCGCGACCGTGGGGATTATCGGACTGGGGCCGATCGGGCAGGGGGTTGCCTCCCGCGCGAAGGCGTTTGGAATGAATACCATCGGCCTGCGCCGCAAGCCCGAACCCGTCGCGAATATCGACGAAGTTTTGACCGGCGAAGACGGTCTGAACCGTCTGCTGGAAGCGAGCGACTATGTGGTG
>JAOQAA010000155.1 GCA_025963815.1 Capsulimonas sp. | reverse complement strand
GTAAAACCCATCGCCGGTATTGGTGAAAAGCCACTTCTGGTTGCTGCCGGCGGTATAGGTCCACTGATCGACGGCGGCGCCGTTGGAGGTGGAAGCCCCAGAGACATCGGCCGCCAGCCCGCTCTTCGCATTGACGATCTTATAGGTATTCCCATTGAGGCCAGTTACGGCGCCTGGGATGGAAGTCCCCACGCCGTAAACGTTGAAGTAGTAGGGACTCGTCGCGGTCGGAATGAGCGTTCCATTGCTCTGCGGCGCAACATACTTGCCATTGACTTTAGCGATCAGCGCGTACTGGATGTTTCCATCAACGACTTTGAACAGCTGATTGTCTCCAAAGACTGAACCGCTGTCGGCTTTCAGCGGGGTCGAGCCGTTGGAGGAAAGATAAAGCCCGTTGATTCTGGACTTGAAGGCGCTGTAGCCGTTCCCTTGAATCACCTCCTGAAACGTTTCTCGGTCCCGGATGCAGGGACTCGTGCAGGTCAGGGCGTTGGCGCCGCTGTTCGGCGCCGTGACATAGCCTCGGCTTCCATCAAACAGGGCGTATTGTGGGGTGGGGCGGGAAGTGCTTGCCTGGGTGTAAAGCAGTGTCCCGATCCCCCCGCCTTGGTCAATGATCGATTCCACGCCTTCGGCGTTGACCACCTGAGTTGTGTAAGGATCTGAGAGGCCAGACAGCTGAAACCCGGAATGCGCCATGGCGTAAATGGGCCAGAATCGTCCGCGCGACGCGGAGGAAATGTGATCGGGAGTCGTGCCGAAGGTGTTGTCCCAGGGGACGCCGTGCCCCAGATTGTACTTTGCCGTGTACTCGCTGGCGGCCAGCAGCAGATTGCTATGAAACGTCCAGAGGTTCTGGCCTGAGGAATTTAGGGCGATCTCGGCGGCTTCAACGCCAATCTGCAGTCCTAATTGGGAATGGCCTTGATCTCGCCACGAGTCCGCCGACTGGCCGATGGAGATGCTGTTGGTGTCGTACAGCCCCGTGAGACAGGCAACGGCTGAGTTTGAACCGATGAAGTTATTGTAGCCCTGGTTGTAAACCGTCGCGTTGTTGTTGAAGATCCCAATCATCATCATCATCACATTGGAGCCACCGCCCCAGCTATCGTAGCCGCTCGGTGAAACGACGGGATAGATAACATTTGTGAGAAAGTTTTGGAACGTGGTGATATTCGCCGAACTCCAGCCCGCCCCGCTGTAGCGGATGATTTCGGCCGCATTCACCATGTCGAAGAAGTCGATATTGGCCGCAAGCTGCGCGTTGCTTCCCGTAATGGAGGTGCAGGTCGACGCCCAGGCGTTGAGAATATTGATTGCCGTGGCGGCGTATGCTGAGTTTCCAGTCATCCAGTACTCGATGGCGTTGACATAGGCGGCCTCGCCGTCGCGAAGGATCAATGGATCACGGCTTCCACTATCATTGACCGTTGCTCTGGGGGAAGCTGAGTAAGTTCCGCTCACTCCAGGGTATGCCGAATTTTGCAGCCGCTCCCAGGCGCTGCGCCATGGCTCCGTTCCCGCGCTGATGCCCGACTTAGCGCGGTTCAGGTCGCCGGCGTTGTTGAGAAGACCTGGGTGAGTGAACGCATGGCTTGGCTGCAAGGCGCCAAATAATGACGTTAACCCCAATAAAACAGGAGCGATAATATGTTGTGTTCGTAGGTGCGTACTTCTTCTTTTTGTTGTTTGCTTGGACTGTTGATAGAATATCATCGTTGATTCTCCTCCTGATTAGCGATTGTTGCAAAAGTAACTTTGTCTGCCCTCCTTTTGTACAATTCAATCGTATCATTGTTATTGACAAAAGTCAAGTATATAGTCTAAAATTCAAAAGATAATGCAAATCTGCAATGCGTGGTCCAGGATGCTAACCACGCTTGCCGAGACCTCGGGGCAGGATATGACGGCGCCAAGAAACGCAAAGGCAGCAAAACCTATCCATGTCAACTGGTAGCACTTTGCAACCTCGCCACTCTCAAACGACCTCACCTCGATCAACTTCATGTTAACCGGAATCGCTCGGGAAAGTCGGGCTCATTAATCGGCGCTTGGAAGATGTTGAGAAACGGACAAACGGCGTAGTGGAGGCAGGCGGCGGTGGCTTGAAAGTGCTGCTCACCCGCCTGCAAGAATTGCAGACGCATCAGCAAACGGAGCAATATGAAATTACCGCACGGGTGGGGGAATCGCGCTTGGCGCCGCCAGATCGGGACTACGTGCAGGGTCTCTAGATGCGTTTTACAGATCTTTGGGAAGCTGCCACCGCGGAAGAGCGCAATACGCTGACGCCGCTGCTGGTAGAGCGCGTAAACATGACAGAAAAAGAGCGCGGAGCAGTCAGGCTTTCTTTTGTGCCTGCCGATCCGCGCTTACTTTATTCCACCACATCTCACAATGCGGTGTCTAACTTCAAGATGGGAGCGGCTCTCAATCCTGGTGCTAACAATTTTCCCGGCATTGGGTTTGAGTGTAGCTTACAGCGTGGGCCAAATCAGAGAAAAGTCAGAATGAAATCTGTTGCTCCATCAACTGGTGATTAAGCGTTTATGATTGCTCTATATTCTCATACGAAATACAGATAGATCATGTGCAACGCAAAAAGGATCGATCATGGCGTGGTTTCTGACGAATGTTCTCAATGAAAAGAGGATCCCAGCTTCGCGGAGGCGTGGAGTAAGGTGCGTTCACCGGCATTGATGACGTACAAGAGGGCGTCAGATCGCCAATATCTTTTGCCTCGAATTGACAAATTTGGATTTCTAATGATATAATGACTTTACGCTATACGTATAGTATTTCTTGTTCTTAGACTTTCATCGATCGATTCCGGCGCCAACAGCTTGTGAGCGCCCGGTCGTCTAAAGCAAGGAAAGCTCAGTGCTTCCGCCATGGAGTGGCTGGTTAGGAGAACCTCTATGAAAAAGTTGGGTTTCGGGATCATTGGCTGTGGAGTGATCCATCACTGGCATGCGGACGCGATACGCCGTCTGGCCGATGTGGCTGACTTGGTCGCTGTTTGCGATGTCGCTGAAGACCGCGCCGGAGCGGCCGCCGAGAAGCTCGGTGTGACAGGATATGTGAATATCAGCGACTTTCTCGCGGACGGGCGTATTGATATCGTTACCATCGCGACTCCGTCGGGGATGCATGCGGACCACGCCATTGAAGCTGTACGCCGTGGCAAACATGTCATTGTTGAGAAGCCGTTCGACATCAGTCTCGATCAAGCCGATCGATTGATTGCGGAAGCGGCGGACGCGGACGTCTTCGTCACCTGCATTTCCCAGACGCGTTATGCGTCCGGTCTGAAGCAGCTGCAGGAGTGGATCGACGCCGGCAAACTCGGCGATCTCGTGTATGGCGAAGCGACCATCAAGTGGTACCGCTCGCAGGAGTACTACGATTCCGGGGATTGGCGCGGCACGTGGGCGCTGGATGGCGGCGGGGCATTGATGAACCAGGGGATACATTACGCCGACAACTTGCAGCGCGCGATGGGTAAGCCTAAAACGGTTTCGGCCTATGCGGCGACGCGCGGACATCGGATTGAGGTGGAAGATATTGTGACCGCATCGATTGTCTTCGAGAATGGCGCGCTCGGATCGCTCACAGCCACCACCAGCGCCTATCCAGGTTTTCAGACGACTCTTGAAATCTTTGGCACAAAGGGATCGGTGCGGATTGAGAACCAGGAGATCGTGTCGGTGAACTTTGTGGACGGCGAACAGTATGACTCGGCTCTGCTTCAATCCGATACGCCGTCGACCGCCTCCGATCCCGCAGCGGTGGGGGGGTATAACCACAGCTTGCAATTCCGCGAGTTTATCGACACGGTTCAGAGTGGAAAAGATCGCCTGGCTGGCGCTCTGGAAGGCCGCACCGCGCTGGAATTTGTTCTCGGCGTCTATCAATCCGCTCGTACCGGCCAGCCAGTCACTTTCCCCCTTTAAGACTGAGATCAATGCGTCCAGGCTATTCCCGGGCGATTGAGCTTGTTGTGAATTGCTATTATTGCGAACATATCTGATAAATTAAAAGGCATAAGCTGTGAAAATATCTGTTTCGACACTCGGATGTCCCGCTTGGACACTGGACGAAATATTGACCAATTGTCAGCGATATGGCTATGACGGCATTGAGCTGCGCGGCATTGAAAACCACTTAGATATCACGACGTCTCCGTATTTCGCGACGCCAGCGGCGATCGCGGCGACTAAGGCGCAAATCGAAGGCGCCGGTCTCTCGATCTCGGCGATCGACTGCTCGGCGCAGTTTGCGAGTCCGCAGGGCATTGAAGCGTCCCGAGCGGAAGCTCGCGCCGCGATCGACCTTGCGAATGCTCTCGGCGCGGGGTTCATTCGTGTTTTTGGAGGCGAGGCGACGGATGGTGAGAGCCGTGCGAGGGGAACACAGCGCTTGATCGAAGAGCTGCGCGTTCTCGGTGACTATGCGTTTGAGCGGAATGTCACTGTACTCCTTGAGAACCATGACACATACATTACGGGCGCCGACGTGGCCGACATTCTTAGCCGGGTGGGGCATGCTTCGGTGGGCGCGCTATGGGATGTCCACAACTCGGTTTCCGCCGGGGAATCCATATCCAATTCCGTCTCGGCGCTGTGGCCTTTCCTGCGTTTAGTCCACGTGAAGGACTCTGGAGGCTCGGCAGAGAGTAAAGCCGATCACACGTATTGCCTTCTTGGCGATGGCGACATCCCGATTCGCGAATCAATTGCGGAGCTGACTGCGCGTGGTTACGAAGGCTATGTCAGCGTGGAGTGGGAAAAGCTCTGGCAGCCGAAGCTGATGGAGCCCGAAGTCGTGTTCCCGCAATATGCAAATGTGCTCCAAGAATATGTGGACCAGGCGTCCTTAATGAAGGTCTGATCTAATGCCAAATAAGAACATAAAGATCGCGGTTGTGAATTCCAGTAGTTTTGGACTGCACTTTCCCGACCATCTCGATCGCCTTGCGCGAATCGGCGCCGTTCAGACGTTTCTATTCTCTCCGGACATAGGCGGCGAAGAACTGGCGGAGGCGCTCCATGGGTACGAGTTTATCATCGCGAGCGTCGCCCCCCGGTTTCCGGAGTCCTTCTTTCGCTGCAAGGATCGCACTCGCCTGATCGCCCGGCATGGGATCGGTTTTGACAGTATCGATCTGGCGTGCGCTACCCAGAGCGGCGTCATCGTGACCAAAGTCGCCGGATGGGTGGAGCGCGAGGCTGTCGCGGAACACACGATCGCATTGATGATTGAAGTCATGCGAAAAGCGGGCGAGGCGGATACGTGCGTTCGAAGCGGCTTATGGGCTCGGCGAGCGCGGCTAGTGGGATTCGAAATTAAGGGGAAGACGCTTGGTGTGATCGGTTCCGGCAATATTGGCGGCCGTGTGTGTGAGATTGCGGCGCGGGGATTTGGGGCGCGCGTGATCGCCCATAGTCCCTATCAAAGCACCGAGGACGTGGCCCGGTCCGACGCTGAAAAGGTCGATTTGGAAACGCTCCTTCGCGAATCCGACATAATTTCCCTGCATTGCGCGCTGACGCCTGAAACGAGACGAATGCTTTCGGATCGCCAGTTCGCGCAAATGAAGCCCGGCGTCTTTTTGATCAACACGGCGCGCGGCGAACTGATGGACGAAACCGCCTTGGCGACCGCGATTGACAGTGGCAAGATCGCCGGACTTGGAATCGATGTCATCTCCAACGAACCGGCCGGCTCCGATCATCCACTGCTGCAATACCCCAATGTCGTCATGACGCCGCATATCTCGGCCTACACCATGGAGTCTTTACGCTTGATGGGGGAAAAAATGGTCGAGGATGTGGAGCGTGTGGCGGAGGGGCGGTTTCCGGAAGAAGTCGTCAATACCGACGTGCTGAGGCATAGCTATGCGTGATGACGCGCCGCTCGTCCTCGCGATCGATATTGGAACATCCTATATTCGGGCCGCCGTGGTCGACCAGAGCGGTGCTCTGCTGAGCTGCGCGCGGCGGGAGCAGCATCTGATCACCGATGGCGGCGGCAAGGCGGAATACGACCCCGAAACGCTCTTTCACGTGATGTGTGATGTGAGCC
>JAOQAA010000097.1 GCA_025963815.1 Capsulimonas sp. | reverse complement strand
AGCTCACCCGGATGGGTCGGCCGAAGCGCCGGGGTGCGTATAACGGGCCGAAAGATTTACCCTGGCCCATGCAACATGCGCGGCAGATCGTAGATCTTTGTCAGCGCCTCAATGGGTGACAGCGTACTTGTGTCGATGGCGGCGAGTTCGTCCATCACGGGATGGCGCTCGGCTTCGAATAATGTCAATTGCAGCTTCTTGGTGTTATCGGCGATCTTCTGACCGACGCCCTTCGCGCTCTCGCCCCGGTTGGTCGCCTCCAGGGTCTTCAATACGTCGCTCGCACGCAGCAGCACCGTTTCGGGAACGCCCGCGAGGCGCGCGACCTGGATGCCATAGCTCTTATCCGTACCGCCCGGCATGATCTTGCGCAGCCAGACGATATGGTCCCCCTGCTCCTTCACCGCGACCCGGAAGTTCTTGACGCCCGGGTGCAGCTTCTCCAGCTCGTTCAAATGGTGGTAGTGCGTGGCGAACAGCGTCTTGGCGCCGATCGCGTGAAGGTACTCGGCGACGGACCAGGCAATCGCCATACCATCGAAGGTACTCGTCCCCCGCCCCACTTCGTCCAGAATGACGAGACTGCGCGCCGTGGCGTTGTTCAGGATATTCGCCGTCTCGTTCATCTCCACCATGAACGTCGACTGGCCGCTCGCCAGGTCGTCGTGCGCGCCGACGCGGGTAAAGATACGGTCCACTAAGCCCACGGAGGCGCTGTCAGCGGGGACAAATGAACCGATCTGGGCGAGCAGGACGATCAGCGCGACTTGGCGCAGATAGGTGCTTTTTCCGGCTGAGTTCGGGCCGGTAATGATATGCAGGCGCGTTTCGTCGGTATCCAAATACGTGTCGTTCGGTACAAAGAGATTGCCGCTTTGCAGGCTTTCGACGACAGGGTGACGGCCAGCGCGAATTTCTAAAGTATCGCCGTCATGGACATCCGGGCGGACAAATCGATGCTGGAGGGCGACTTCCGCGAGGCCGCCAAAGACATCCAAACGCGCGATCGTGGTCGCGAGCTTCAGCACGATCCCGGAGAAGCGTTCGGCGATCTCGTCGCGCAGCTCACAGAAAAGACGGTACTCCAGCTCGACGATCTTTTCCTCCGCGCCCAACACCTGAGCTTCGTATTCTTTCAGCGTCGGCGTGATATAGCGCTCGGCGTTCGCCGTCGTCTGCTTGCGATGGTACTCCGATGGCACGGCAACATGGCCGTTCGCCTTGCTGATTTCAATAAAGTAGCCGAAGACGTTGTTGAAGCCGATCTTGAGGTTTTTGATTCCTGTCCGCTCGCGCTCCTCTTCTTCGATCTTGGCGATGAAACCCTTACCACCGGAGCGCAGGTCGCGCAGCGCGTCCAGTTCTTCATTGCAGCCGCCACGGATCAGACCGCCTTCGCGCAGCAGCAGCGGCGGTTCTTCGGCGACGGTGCTTTCTAAAAGCTCCAGCAGTTCGACGGGCGATGCCGCGAGGGCCGCGCGCAGCGGCGCGAGCGCGCCGCCTTCGGGCGCACGCTCCAGCGCGGCTTCAATTTCGGGGAACGCCTGGAGTGAGAGTTTAAGCGCAATTAAGTCGCGCGCGTTCGCCATACCGCTGCAAATGCGCGCCATCAGACGCTCCAGATCGGAGATACGCTTGAGTGCGTCGCGCATATCGCCACGCAGCAGCGAGTCGGCGGCCATCTCGGCGACGGCATTCTGCCGGTTCTGGATCTTGTCCAAGGCGAGCAGGGGCTGATCGAACCACTTGCGCAGCAGGCGCGCACCCATGGGCGTCACGGTGCGATCCAGAATAGAAACGAGGCTTTTGCTGCGCGCACCGTCAGCGAGCGAGTGCGTCAGCTCCAGGTTCCGGCGCGCGGCGGCGTCGAGCACCATGTAGTTGTCGGTGCTGTAAGTGGCGAGCGTGCGGATATGGCTGATGGACGATTGGTGGGTCTGCTTGAGATAGTCTAAGAGCAGCGCGGCGGCGTCCAGGCCCACCGTCATCGTGTCCACGCCGTAGCCGCGCAGGGACGGCGTGCCGAAGTGATCGAGCAGCTTTTGCCGCGACGACTTGCGGGGATCGGATGGCTCCTGAAACGTCACCAAGGCGCGCGATGCGGCGCGGATCGCGTCGGCGAGATCGTCCATGCCGGGCCTGAGCAGGCACTCAGCTGGGCGCAGCCGCATGACCTCTTCCACGATCTTCTGCATGTCGCTGTCGCAGGGAACTTCCGTGACCAGAAACTCGCCCGTCGAGACATCGACTACGCCGACGCCGCTCGGCGTCTTCTCGCCCGTGACTACAGCGACCAGATAGTTATTGGTCTTGGAGTCCAGCATCGAGTCTTCGACCACGGTGCCGGGGGTCATGACGCGCGTGACGCGGCGCTTCACTAACCCCTTCGCGAGCTTCGGGTCCTCAACCTGATCGCAGACGGCGACTTTGAAGCCTTTGGCGATCAGACGCACCATATATCGCTCCAGCGCATGGTGCGGCACGCCCGCCATGGGGATGCGCGTTGTCGAGCTTTTGTCCTCGCGGCCAGTGAGCGTGATTTCCAGCTCCCGCGCCATCGTCTCGGCGTCCTCGCCGTACGCCTCGAAGAAGTCGCCCACTCGCATGAGCAGCACGACATCGGGACGCTCGGCCTTGAACTCGAAATATTGGCGGAGCATGGGACTGAGTTTGGAGTGGTCGATTGCCATGGAAGATAACGCACCGAAATCTGACCCTGTACTGAGGTACAGGGCCGCACCGTGTCAAAAAGCATCCCACATCGGGAAGATGTGGGTTTGAGATTCTATTCCGACGAAGATCCGGTCTCACCCGTCGTCGTCCCCGCATCCGGAGCCGCCTCCGGGTTCGCGTCGGCGTAATCCTTGCCGAGAACGACCGTCACGTTTACGGGAGGCGTCCAGCCAAGATGGTTAGGCTTGTTGGGACGGCGCAGGACCTGAGCGTTCATCATCTGCATGCCGGTGAGGATATCCCGCACCACATCCGGACTGGGGACGCCGCTATCGAGAAGCTCCGTCACCTCATAGACAGCTGGCTTGGCGGTCGCTGTTACGGGCGGCGTAGCGGTTCCTGTCATGGAGGTCTCGGACTCGGGCGTTCCCGCTGGGACGACGGGAGCGGCGATCTTTCGAGTCGTGCCGCCGTTTCGGACATCCGTATAACCGTAAGCGATTAGCTGCCGTACAGCGCGCTGCGCTAGACCGTTGATATCGGTCCCATTCTTGACCACGATGGGCGTCAGGCGGCGAATGGCCGTTTCATCCCCTTTGATCAGCCAATCGACATAGGCGGATGACTTCGGCGCATCCGGCCGGAAGAACCAGGCGCCATCTGGCCCCCGGAAGTCCTCGCCAGGAATAGAAGCGGTCTTGATGTCGTCGGGCTGCACGCCTTTGAAGATCGCCGCCAGATCGTAGAGCTGGCCGCGCGTCAGATCCGTTCGGATCGACGACATGCCCACATCAATCAAATGCGGCGCCTGCGTTACGTTGGCAAGGTTCTTCGCTTTGCCGATCATTCCTTTGAGCAGCACATGCTGACGGTACATCCGGCGATCATCGCCGTCCTCAGGCGATCCTTTTTTGCCGGCGTCGGGGTGGCGATATCGGGCAAAGCCGACAGCCTGAGCGCCGTCCAGATGCTGCTCGCCCGGCATCAGGTCAATGCTAAGGTGGCCCCAGGCGTCGTGATAATGCATCTCATTCTCGACATTGACATCTACGCCGCCCAGCGCGTCGACCATCTTCTTCGTCGCATCAATATTCAAGACCATGTAATGGTCGGCGTGGACGCCGAGAAGCTCTTGCACCGTCTGAACGGCTCGCTCGGGGCCGCCGGTCTGGTATGCCGAATTGATCTTGAAGCTGTGGTTCGTACCGGCGATGTGCGCGTAGGTGTCGCGAGGGATGGAAAGCATGGAGATTTTATGGTTGATCAGATCGAGGCTCAGGATAAACAGCGTGTCCGTGCGCGCGTCTTTCGTGTAGACCTGATCGGTGTCGGTCCAGTTGTCGTCGATCCCCATGCAAAGGATATTGATCCGATCCTGTCCGGGAAACCCGGCGCTGGGATTGAACGCAAGGTCCGTGGCCTGTTTGATCGTATCGCCGATGCTGGTGGACGTTCCCGATCCAGTATGCTCGTTTTTACCCGCCGTGAGAATACGCTTTAAGAAGCCAAGTCCGCCGACGACAGACACGACAAACAACAGCGCCACGATAATCCCCGTGCGCCGCCACATCTTCTTCTTACCTTGGTCCAACGGTTATCCTTAATCCGGCGCGCCCGATCACGCGGCCGCCATCGTCAGCGCAATTCCGCGCTCTTCACGCGCGGGCAGCATCTCGCCTGTAAAGCCCCAGAGGTGCGCCTTTACGGCCCGTACCTGAACTATCTGACCGACAAGGTCACGGCCCGCCGGGAAGTTGATTGTCTTCCCCTGCCGGTTCAACCCCGTCCACTTGTTCGGATCCTTCGGACTGCGGCGCTCCACGAGCACTTCATAGACATTGCCGACCTGGCTGTGGTTAATCTCTACGGTGATCTCGTTTTGCAGCGCGATTAGCGCGCTCAGGCGCGCCATTTTGACCGTCTCGGGGATCTGATCTTCGTAGACGGCGGCCTTAGTGCCCTCGCGCGGCGAGTAGGCGAACATGAACGCTGAGTCAAAGCGCATCTCACGCACAAAGTCCATCGTGTTCAGATACTGCTCGTGCGTTTCGCCGGGGAAGCCGAGCATGAGGTCCGTGGTCAGCGCGACATCCGGAGCGGCGGTGCGCAGCTTGGTCACAATGGTGCGATACTGCTCCAGCGTATACCCACGATGCATGCGCTTCAGCAATTCGTCATCGCCGACCTGTACGGGCATGTGGACCTGTTCGCAGACCTTGGGCAGGGTCGCGATCGCATGGATCACATCGTCATTGAAGTCTTTGGGGTACGGCGAGGTGTAGCGAATTCGCTCGATTCCCTCAATGGCGTTCAGCCGCTCCAGAAGGTGCGCAAACGAACAGGGTTCGTCTAAAAACTTGCCATAGGAGTTGACGGTTTGACCAAGCAGCGTCACCTGCTGCGTGCCCAGCGACGCCAGCCGCTCCACTTCCAGCACGATGTCGTCGGCCGGGCGCGAGCGCTCCTTGCCGCGCGTGATCGGCACGATGCAGAAGGTGCAGAACTTGTCGCAGCCGTAGGAGATGGAGACGAATGTCTTGAGCTTAGGCTCCGTCCCGCCCATCATGCGAATGGGGGTCGGCTTGTCGTGGCGATCCTTGCGGTCCGGGAGGTCCGTAGCGATGATGGGCATTCGCTCATCGCGCACGCGGTCCACCAGGGCGGGGATACGGTCGATCTGTCCCGTGCCGACCACCAGATCCACATACGGCGCGCGGCGGCGGATCTCCGGCGCTTCTTTCTGCGCCATACAGCCGCACACGCCGATCACCAGATCCGGATTCGCCACTTTGAGTTCGCGCAGTTCGCCAAGCTTGCTGTAAACCTTGCGTTCGGGTTTGGCGCGCACCGAACAAGTGTTGAGCAGGATCACCGCCGAGTCTTCCACGCGCTCCGCGCGCGTATATCCTTGCGACTCCAGCATCAGCGCCATTTGAGTCGAGTCGTCCTCGTTCATCTGGCAGCCCCAGGTCAATACGGTGTAGCCGCCGCGTCCAGTTAAAATTTCATCGGTCATAACGGGTTATTATAGCCCAAAACGGCCATCGTTCGCAAGCAGTGCCGACAAATGTAGTTTATTTTGCGAGGTCGATCTGGAAGACCACATAACCATCGTTTGTATTCACCGGAATCAGGTACGGAGGAGGACTGGCGGCAAAGTCCGAAAAGGTATGCGTCTGACCGGCGCGCGAGGTGTACGTCGCTTTGGCGAGCGCTCGGGAAAACACAAAATACTGTGCGTGGGTATCCCGCAGAAACGCGCGGCGATCCTCATCGGAGGTCTCGGAGTCGGAGAAGCGCCGGTATTCTTGAATGCGGTCGCCGTATTGCGGCGTCTCGGACCAATGCCCCGCCCAGACGGCATGTCCCGTCATTCCTGGTACGTACAATGCGCCTGGATTATTGAAGTCGTCGATGGGAGACATCACTATTGCGGAACCCTTGGGCGCATTTCGGTTCAGCCACTCAACAGACGAAACATAATTGGCGTTGAGGAACGGAAGCGCGGAGGTTTCCGAGCTGTTTGTCTGTAAGTGGTTGGCGTCGCGCACCAAAAATAATGCGTTCGACGGGAATGTCAGCAGCACCAGCGCGCTCAAAGCCGCAGAACGTACGCGCGGCTCAAGATTGCGCGTGAGCGTCGACGCCGCCCACCCCGCCAGCAGGCACAGGGGAATATGCTCGCCCATCAGCATTTTGCGCTGAAAGCCAAAGGGGAGGTAGATCACGCACAGGCCCGCCACCGCCCAGCTGGCGACAAACAGGAACGTGGAGCCGTTCGACCATCCCCCGATCGTTCCATCGTCGTCCCGCAGCGCCGATTTCCCAGGCGTTTCGGCAAGTGACGATTTTAGCCGCGCATGGCGCCGCCATATCAAGATCGGCGCGCAGACCGCCAGGAAAAACACGAGCCCGTAGCCGAGAATATAATGCCAGAACGCCGGAGAAAGTGTCGGCGTGTTCGCCCGTTCGTTGAACACAGCGTTCGTGCGATAGATGTAGTAGATGTACAGCGTCGTCGGCATCGTCAGAGCGAGCGCCCAAATGGCGTGTACCCAGACGCGCGCGACGTTTCGGCCGCGCTTCCAGATCGTCCAGGCGATGAGAAACAATCCCCAGGCCGCCGCAACATGAAAAACGTCGTACGAGTGGATATTGCCGAGGATAAACCCGCAAAGCCCCGCGAGGCTTGCGTAGCGCATTTTGCCCGTGCGGAACGAAAGCAGCAGGCTATACAGCGTTCCTAAAATCAGCAGCGAGCTGACGGTGAAAAGCGGCGTCAGATACAGGCTGAGAAAGGTATAGGCTTCGGGCTGAAAGGCGTCGATCGGCGCACTAGATGGGTTCTTGTCGCTCCACTGCGACCATTGGGTCCAGCCAAAGCCGCTGCTGAAGCAAAGCAGACCCAGAGACGTCAGACGCGCGGCGCGGTCTTTGGGAAAGCACAGGACCATGAACCGATACGCCAGCCAGAGCAGACCAAATCCGCTGGCGATTCGTATTATGTGCAGGACGATCGCCAATGGCAGATGCGTCAGGCGCGCGATGAGTCCCATTGCGGAGAAGAGAAAGCTGAACAGCAAGCTCGGCTGCGGCTCCGTCGTAAACAGATTATGCTGGAGGAACAAGCCGTCCGTCGTCTGGCGCAGCCAGGACAGATAGACGTTGTAATCATCGATATTATACGCCGTCCCCACAAACTGCATGCCGGGTGGGACGATCGCATAACCAAGAAGCGCGGAAAAGCTGGTAAGGAACAATGCGACGGCAATTATTGCGCCGACAAAACGCCGCTCCTTGCGGTCGGAAGCGGCGTCAGGGGTCAATTCGGGCGCTGCGCCCGCGTTACTCGCTGTCGTTTTGGGCATTGAATAGCAACACGGAGTTCTGTGAGAAGATGCGGGTGCGGTCGGCGGTGGTCAGCGCCGAGGCGTCGTTGACCAGGCCGATCGTCAGCTGCGGATCGCTATAGGGCAGGCCGCTGCCGAAAAGCAGCTTGCGCGGCGTCAGCGCCGCCGCCGCCTGCGTGATTTTGTCGGCGTCCATACTGCCGGAGATTTCC
>JAOQAA010000078.1 GCA_025963815.1 Capsulimonas sp. | reverse complement strand
CTTTCAGCGTGAGCGCCGTCAGAAACAGCCGCCGCTTGGCGGCTGTGTGAAAGTATTGATAGCCATCATGATCATCCATTTCCAGTAAGGTGACCATCATATACATGAAATTGAGTTTTTTTGGAGTGGCGTCATGGACGGGAGTCGACCATGGGGTGCTCGCCTTTTGAATCAGGCGGTCCCTGTCGTCCGCAAAACGACGCTCGTTTAGCCGCTGAAGCGCCTGGGCGATCGTGTCTTGTCTTTGATTCGGTGGGATCATCGCCTGCTGGATTAGCGTCAATCCTACCCATTTTTGCTCCGCGCGCATCGCTACGAACGGAATCGTCGCGCGGTCTATCTTTTCCAGGCGAAGCGCCGCGTTGGCGGCGCTTCGGGCGTTCAAATGGGGGAGTTCATCCCAGCCGTGCGCAAAGCTTACTCTTTGGAAACGCATTCCCCGGCTCACATCTACGTAAGTGCAGTCATTGATTAAGACCGCGCCAAATTGCGCCTGATCCAGGCAGCTTTTCATTGCTGCGGAGTGATTGCCACGGGCGCTATAGACCTGGAATTCCAATGTGAACAGGCGACTTAGGCTGAGGAAAGGCTGTTGTTCGCTGAGTCCAAGATCGACCGTTCGGGACAGAGGATTTCCACAGTCGTGTGTCAATCCGATCCGAACCCTCATCAGCGCCTGCCGATTCTCTTGCAGCATCTTTGCCTTTTCCTGGAGCGTGTAAGCTTGGCCGGCGTGACGTTTAGTAATATGCTTGGGCATAATCGCGTAGCCGATTTTTTGAGTGTCCGCCGAGAGTTTCCCAGCGGCCATAAAGTCGTCATAGGCGTTCGGCGTCGGAATGATGGCTGCCGGTATGGGTAAGGGAGGTTTGGAAGCCCAGTAGAAAATGGTGATGACAGCAATCATCAGGCTGATAAGTATCCCATAACCTATCGATTTTGCAACGAGTGATTTCTGCCGGTTTTCATCCAAGCGTTCTGCTAGCGAATTTTCTTCCATGGCTTCTTATTCGATCTTTTTGGTCAGCCTTTATTCACGCCGGCGACGATGTCGCCTTGCGAGTTGCGATCCACTCGATGCCGCGCCCTTTCTAACCATGGGTGCGGGTCGGTAATCGCTTTGCCGCGATCGTCGCGCCCGTCCGGGCCGACGCTGTACAGAACATATGTGGCGCCGCTGAGACGGTAGCGCAGCGGCGCGCCGCTGAAGGGGTCGGTCGCGGGTGTGCGCAGAATGGCGGGTGTGAGCGCGGCGAAGGTTTTGGGGTAACGCCCGTGTTCGGATTGATAGATGCGCAGGCCGAGTGTTGCGCGCAGCAGGGCGTTCTGCGTGCGTGCGTTGGCGTCGAATAGGACCGTCGGGGCGCTGATGGCGGCGAAGCTCAGGACAGCAAGCGAGGGCTGGAGAGCTTCCAGGTGCGCCTTGCTGTATGGACGGCGCGTGGCGGCGGCGAGCTTGTCCATGTAACTCGTGTATCCCTGCGTAATCGTTTTCTGATCGATCTTGCTGAGCAAAGCGACCGCCGATTTGTCGCTGATGATCTGGTCGGCGAATTTGCTCCGCCAATCCGGCTGATGGAAGATCACCTTCAGCTGCGCCAGATATTCCCGCTCTTCCTGGTGGAGAACATCCGCCAGCGGCGTGTGCAGACGCGCGATCCGGTCCATCCGCGCAATCGCCTGCCGTGATTGAGCGGCATTCAGATGGCCTATCTTATCCCATAAGTCCACGCGCCCGATCGCCTGCACGGCGTTTCCGACCAGTTCGGCGATGACCGACCCTCCGCGCACGCACATTTCGCCTAGCTGCACGGCGTCCAGATCTGAATTGGCTGCGCCGCCCCAATTGCCATGCGCCGCGCGACTTTGCGCCTCCACTCTGAGCAATCGGGCCAGAGCGCGAAACTTCGCCATCTCCGAGAAGAAGCCGCTCGGCGTTTGCCCATTCACTCCCTGCGGAGGCGTAAACGAAAAGGCGAAACCCTGCCGAAGCAGCCGAAGCGCTTTCGCGTTTCGGCGCACAAGATCGTCACGCTGCGCCGGCGTCAACGCGGTCGTCGCCGCGCCAGGGCCGTCGCCCCCAAGCGCCCGGCTCAGTTCATCACCCTTGACATCCATCGCTGCGCCCGCGTCCACAAAATATCGATAAGCGTTGGTGGAAGTGACGGCGGCAGGCTTGGAGCCCGCCTGCGCCCGCGCGGACGACACAACGGCCGCGATCATCACGGACATCAGCGCGAGCGAATATTTTGTAGTGGTGTTCATATCGTCCTCTGCCGCCAAGCGAGAAATGGTTAATTTTTATTCACGCCAGCGACCATGTCACCGAGAGAATTCTGCGGAACGAGCGCTTTCGCCTTATCCGTTTTTGCGGCCTCATTCTTGATGGGGGCGCCTCCGTTGTCTTTGGTGTCCGGTCCGACACTGTACAGCAAATAGCCGCCATTCCGCAAGCGGTAACGCAAGGCCGCATTGCGGGCGAAGGGATCAATGGGCGTCTTCACGAGTATCGACGGTGTGAGCAGCTTCAGAGAAACAGGATAGCGTCCGAATTTTTGGTGATAGACTTGCAGTCCCAGAGTCGCGCGCAGCATCTCGACCTCCGCGATCGATGATGTATCCCGGAACTTGAGTTTCGTCACCGACGGGATGTAGATCAATCCCGATGGGTCCGGATCGGCAATGTCTTTACTCCTCGGGTCGTATGGTTTGGCTGCGATCGCGATTTCATAGTCCATTGCGCGCGTTTGAGCGAGGCGCAGCTTGGCGGGATCGACAGCGTCGATATTAACGCCCTGTTCTTGAAATTCGCGCTTACTGTATTTCTGTTTCTGTTTCTCTATCTCCGTCAGCATGCTTTCCAGCATAAGCCTGGAACTCGATTTCTCAGTGCGCATCACGTTCGCCAGCGGCTCGCGATTTTTCTCAATCTCAGCGAGACGGGCGGCGGCATGTTTCGCCTGCGCCGCGCTGAGATGAGGGACAATATCCCACGTTCCCACGCGTCCGAGCCCCACGACCGCTTCGCCAACAAGTTTTGTGATAACATCGCCGCCATGCGCCGACATTTCTCCCAGCTGAATGGCGTCCAAATCGCTTTCCATCGCCCCCGCCCAGTCGCCTCTTTCTGAGCGTACCTGCGATTCAAAGCGGAGCAGTCGCGCTAGGCCGCGAAATTCGGCGTGGATCGGGAAACGATTGGCGCCATCCGCCATGGGATCGGTGACAGGCGGCGGCGTAAAGGAATAGGAAAATCCTTGGCGAGCGAGCGCAAGCGCCGGTTCATTCGCTTTGAGAATAGCTGTTTTCTCCGCAAGCGTGTACGTGTGCGGGGCGCCTGACTTCGGCGTCCACCCCGCCGCATGCTCGACTTGGGCGTCGTGATTGCTTTCCCGAGCCAGCTTGCCGGCGGCAACAAAGTAGTCGTAGGCGTTATGCGACTTGATGGGCGCTGCATTCTGTTTGACCGGCGTGGCGGCGCTTCCGAATACAGAGGGAGTTAAGATCGCTATTACGCCGACAGTTGTAATGAATAGAATGAAATTCTTGGACGTGTTGACCGGCATGTGTGTGAAATCTCCCAGGCGCCGATATTTTATCGGCGTCCGATGATTGAGACCCAGGAACATAAATTAAGTTGCCGCCGACTTTATCGCGGGATATTCAGGCTGTGCGTTCGTTGGAATTCGACGTCATGCTGATCGGAGCCGGAGTGCTGATAGACTAGTGTATGTCCGTTGGATGAAATGCTTTGGATACTATAGCCTTCGCCGTCCTCAACCCTGGCGCGTTGTAGAAAACGCGTCTGCCCTTTGCCGGTCCAGAGCGCGAGGTAGCCGGCGCCATAGTCCGCGCCGCCGGTCGCGACGACGAATGAGTGCGGGCGCCCCGGAAGCCAGGCGCAGTTGCGGATGTCGTCAAATTCACGGCTGACTTTCTTGGCGTGAGCCCATGGATGCGCGCCAGCGGTGTTCCGATACACGGTCGCGTATCCGACTTCTCCGTCGCCTAGCGTGACACGAGCCACATACTTGCCGTCCGGTGAAACGCGCCGATAATCCGCGTAAATGTGATCGGGCTCGTGCGGCGTGAGCCTGTTCGAACAAAAGGTTTTGTCGAAAATCGTTGTACTTGCCGGATGGCTTTTGTGGGAATGCTTTGAAGTCGCGGCTGGCGCAATGCACGACGAGAAAATGATGAGAGCGGCAGTCAGCGCTTTGGCGCACGGTGAAATCATGGATCGGTTCCTTGTGCGGAAATGACAACCGGAAGCGACGCGAGGGGCGCCGCTTCCGATTGGGGTCACATAAAGAACTTTTCGTCGACGATCTTATCGTCGCTGACGGTGTAGACGGCGGCTTCTTTCATCGTCTGTCGCTTGCCGCTGGGGCGGTTGGTGACGTCCAGCTCGAAGCCGACGACGAATTGATCGCCGTTCACCCACGGTCCGGTAACGACCACGCTATGGACTTCGAAATTCGTATACCACCACTCTCCTTTTGCCTTGACGGCCGCGATGCCTTTTGAGATGGGATCGTCGCCCATCGGCTCCGTGCTCACGATGTCATCGGAATAGTACTGGTTCATCGCGTCTTCGAACTTGCCTGCTTTGCAAAGGTCGACCAGACCCTGTGCGATTTCTGATACGGACATAGTGTTCTCCTGTGGTTAGTAGACAACGTACGTACATAAGTTCGACGTTTTTCTGAGAATCACTGCATGAAAAAGCAGGAATTTCGTCGCGTTCGAAGCAATTTTCTCTCGATGAGAAACGCCGATCTGTATCGCTATGTGATCCAAGAGAAAAATCGCTTCGGGCTGATGGATGGGGAGGGGGAAGTTGTCGTTCCTCCGAGCTATTCCTACCTCGGCGAGTATCATGAGGGACGAGTGGCCGTGGTGATTGACGGCAAGGTCGGGTATTTGGACGCGGCCGGCGCCGTGGCGATCGCTCCGGCGTTCGATGAGGCCAAATCGTTCTCCGAAGGATTGGCCGCCGTGCGCGTCGGCAAACACTGGGGCTTTATCGACGCTGATGGGGAGTTTCGGATCGCCCCGCAATACAAAGCGGCCTGGCATTTTCGTGAAGGTCTGACCTGCGTTCAAACCAATAACGCTCCGGCGAAATACGTTTGTATCGACGCCCAAGGGAACTCGGTCTTCGAAACGCCCGGTTCGCTTCCTAGCGAGTTTTCGGAGGGACTGGCGGCGGCGGCGGTTCGGAATCAGTGCAAATATCTGGACAGGACGGGCGGCGTGGCGTTTGAGATCCAGGCGACCGTCGCCGGACCTTTCTCGGAGGGCCGGGCCCTGATCCTCAAGGGCGGAAAATCTGGATTTATCGACCGGAATGGCGACATCGTGATCCCAGCCCAATTTCGCAACGCCGCGAAATTCGCCGAAGGAATGGCGCCCGCCGCTCCGGCGGACTTGTATGGATATATCGGCCCTGGCGGAGAGTTTGTGATCTCTCCGCGCTTCACCAGCGCCGCCCCCTTCTTGGAGGGATTGGCGCCGGCGGCGACCGATCAGGGATATGGATACATCGACAGGACTGGCGCCTTTGTGATTGCGCCCCAGTTCAGCCTGTTTGCATTTCCGTTTCAGGGACCGCTTGCGATCGTGGAAACCAAAGGCGCCTCTTATTTCATCGACCGAACGGGTTCGCCGGTTTGGGAGAATACGCGTTAAATCTTCGGCATTCTTCAGTAGAAGAAGCACTCCTCCACGATCCGTCCGTTGTCCACGGTGTAAAGCGCCGTTTCCTCGAACAAAATAGGCTCCCCGCCGACGCGAGGGGTTATGGAGATTTTGAGCCCGATCAGAATTCGATTGCCGTTGACGAATGGTCCGGTGGTTTCCACTGAACGAACATCATACTCGTCAAACCATGCCTGAACTTTCGCAGCCACGGCGGCGCGACCGTGGGTTTCAGCGGCGTCGCCCTCAGGCTCGATGCTCACGATGTCGTCCGAATAGTATTGGGCAAGCTCATCGCCGAACTTGCCATGGCGGAGGATCTCGGCGACTTCGCGCGCGATTTGGGAGATGTCTATGTGGGTATCCTCCGACCGAGCTGTCGTTAGTAGTGGTTCAGAAACGCGTTGAAGTCGCCGAGCGAATCTGGATAAAGGATCATCTTTGTATTTTCCGACTTCGCGGACGGGTTGACCGCCGGGTTGCCGCCGTCGTCGTTTTTATCCGGGCCAATGCTGTAAAGACTGTAGCCGTTCAGCCCGTCTCCCGTGACGGAGTAATGCAGCGGAGCATCCTGGGCAAACGGATCGCCGGGGACGCGTGGGAGATACTCGGGCGTCAGCGCCTGAAGGGTGGCGGGGTAGGATTTGTGATCGGCGAAGTAGGCGCGCAGCGCCAGCATCGTCATCATGCAGCGGCTGGACATCTCCGACGTCACGTCCTTGAAGCGGCTTTCGTAAATGAGCTTGTATGTAGAGAGTGACAGTGGGTCGCTTTGCCGTGAGATGGGAATGAGCGTGCTGTCATACGGCTGGCCGTAACGTTCGATCAGGCTGTCCATCTGGTTCTCATAGCTCGTGATGACTTGATCCTTATCCGACTGTAGCATCATGGCGAACATCTGCCTCGCCGCTTCTTCCTGGCCGTTGGAATCGTCGCTGCCGCCGGCGGTCTGGGCGGCCTGCACGGCAATCGAAGGATGGCTGTAAAGCTCCTTGGCGCTAGTGATGTTCGCTTGCTTTTCGATCTTCAAGATCTCCGTGTAAGGCACATGCAGCGCCATAATCCGTGACAGCCGCTGTGCGCCTTCCTTGGTCCCATCGGCGCCAAAATCCGGCGTGATGATCATGTCGTGCAGTGGCCGCCGGCCGATCGCCTGGCACGCGACGCCTACGAGCATGCCGATGACGGGGCTGTCGCGCTGGATCATCTCGCCAAGCTGAATGGCGTCGAGTGAGCTATTGATCGCCGTTCGCGTATCCTTCTTTTCGTTCGCGACATCCGCTTCGAGCGCCAGCAGCCGCCCCATGGCGCGAAACTCTTTGTAGTAAGGCATCATGGTCGTGAAGGACCGAACGGGCGGATTATGGTAGGTGTAAGCGAAGCCTGCACGCAGTTTAGCGAGCGCCGACGCGTTTTCCTGGATTAGCTGCGTCTTTTCCTCCAGCGTGTAAACACGGTCCAGCGGGTCGCCGCTGTTGTGATTTTTGGATAACGCGAAGCCGACCTTTTGTTGATCGACAGCGAGTTTGGTCGCGGCCAGAAAGACATCATATGCGTTGATGGACGAGGCTTTAGGAGCCTTGGCGGGGCGCTTCGCTGCGGACGGATTTTTAGGTTTCGCTTTTGCGGCGGAGGCGGGTGAGGCAATCGCGCCGAGCGTGACAAAGAGCGCGGCGGCGCCGAGGATCGGCAGGCGTTTCGAGTGGGACATGAGGCGTTCCTTCGGGAATGATGATGGCGAACGAGTGTATTGATTGCGGCTTTATTATACGTGATTTCTATGAAACTTTGCCGCGTGGGCGAGGCTTTGGGGGCGAGGTATAATAAAGGTATGTCCAGCGCGCTCGTCATCCATCCTCATAACGGCCGGCCCTATCAAGGCGCCACTCCCGATCCCGCCGGGGCTACCCGCGACGCCATGGCGGCGGCGAAGTCCGGGGCGCTGCCGCTGGTGGAGATTTTCTATTCGCTTCAGGGCGAAGGGCTGCGCACCGGGCAGGCGACGGTGTTCGTGCGCTTCGCCGGGTGTAACCTGGCCTGTGAGTTCTGCGACACGGATTTTCGTGTGCAGCGTCTCGGAACGCCGCAAGAGATCGCGGACGAGATCGCTGAGCTCGCGCCCGATTGCCGCTGGGTCTGTTTTACGGGCGGAGAGCCGACGATCCAAGACTTGCAGGCGCTTTGTGATCTGCTGCGTGCACGCGGATACCAATTGCAGATGGAGACAAACGGCACGCGTCCGCATCCGGGCTGGGGGGTCGATCACGTGACCGTTTCGCCCAAGCAGCCGCAGGGCGGCCGTTTGGACGTTTGGTACGAAGCGAACGCGGCGGAGTTCAAATACGTTGTGGACGACGAAACGGATTTGGCGCGCGCTCTGGCCGGCGTCCGCGCGCACGGCCGCATGACGTTCCTCCAGCCAAATGCCTTAAATAAAGACGCCATCGCGCTTTGTATTGACGCCGTCAAGGAATACCCCACGCTTTTTCGACTGTCCTTGCAGACGCACAAATTTCTCGATATTCGATAACGAATACAGCCGCCATAAGGCAGGCAGCCGGTTTATTGTCCGTCGCTCACTGGGTATATTTCAGATGGAGGACGGACATGAACGTGAAGAAAATCTTGTTCTGGGCGGCTGCCGCCATGGTGGCGGTTCCCGTGGCGCGAATCGTTTGGCTGAAGCGTCAGGATGGCGCGGACTCCGATGCGCGGCGCGGTGCGAAGTTCGACGGCAAGTCGCCTTATCGCGAGATCGTCGCGGACACTCTCAGCCAGCACGAAGGCGAAGAATCGCCGATGGTGAAGGCGTTCGAAGAAGCGCTGGAGCAGGAAACGCATCTGGAAAAGCAGCTCGCGCAGGATATCGGCCTCCGTTCGCCGGCCTAAGTTCACGATTGACAATAAACATAAATGAAGCCCCGCCGAATTTCGGCGGGGCTTTCTGATTGCGTGAAATAATTTCTAATTGACTATGCCTGGAGGTAATCACGCAGGCGTTTCTTGCGGGCGGCGGAGCGTAGTTTGCGCAGGGCCTGGGCTTCAATCTGGCGGACGCGTTCGCGGGAGATATGGAGCTCATCGCCGATCTGCTGAAGGACAAGCTTGTCGTCCTCGTCGAACCCGAAGCGTTTGCGCATGACGATCTGCTCGCGGTCATCCAGCGTATTTAAGATGGCTTCGATCTCACCGCGCATTTCGCTGGCGATCAGTTCGTCCTGCGGGTTGGGCGCGCTTTTGTCGAGCACGAGGTTGCCAAGGGAAGTACTGTCGTCGTCGCCGACCGTCATATCCAGCGAAACCGGCTCCTGCGTCGTCTGAAGAAGACTATTCATCTTTTTTAACGAAAGGCCTGTATGCTCAGACAGTTGTTCGATGGTGGGCTCTTCGCCTAGCTCACGACGCAGTTCGGAACGAGAGCGGTCGATTTTGCGCAGGGACTCGGAGATATGCGCGGGGAGGCGGATCGACTTCGATTTGTTGTCGATCGCCCGGCCGATGCTTTGCCGGATCCACTGGGTGGCGTAGGTGCTGAAGCGGTATCCCATGCTCGGGTTGAACCGTTCAGTCGCCGTCATCAAGCCGATCGCGCCTTCTTGAATCAAGTCCTCTAAAGGAATGCCGCTGGCGAGATAGTTCTTGGCGATCGAGACGACGAGGCGCATGTTGGCCTCGATCAATCGCTCCTTGGCGGCGGAGTCGCCAAAGAGGGCTCGTCTCGACAGAACTTTTTCTTCGCTGGGCGTGAGAAGCTTAGTTCGGGTGAGGCGATTGATATAGGAAACGAGATCATCGGCATGACTCGCATCCGCAACGGCTTCTGGGAAGACCGTTCCGATTGCTTCTGGTCGTCCCCGGCCTGCGGGTGTATTAAAAGATTGGTCGGCTGTCGTGGCCATAGGTGTTACTTGCCTCGCCTGACGATAACGGTAACCTCATCTTCGAGTGAACGTTGCTATGCAATCGCTTAGTTCGGCGTTTGCTTCCCAATATCCTTCGTCTGGGTATTCAGAATTTTAACGCATTCGTTTTCGGCGTATCGCGCTGGAGATTTCCGCCTATCACCTTGTACCCGAACGGCTAGGCTTTAATACCTGTGCGCCTTACCAGGAAATTTGCTATAATCGATTAAGGATATTTGATGCGATGCGTTTGGCGGCGGAAAAAATCGATTTGGACTACGGCGGCGCGGAGCCGGTTCTGCGGAATTTCTCTCTGGATCTTCGCGGCGGCGAGCTGGTGGGGGTGGTCGGGCCGAACGGCTCTGGGAAGTCCACACTGATCCGCGCGCTGTCACGGACGCTGCGGCCAAGGCAAGGCGCCGTGCTGCTGGAGGATCGTGACCTGTTTCGGGACCGCACGGCGCGGCAGGCGGCGCAGTCGATCGGGACGGTGCCTCAGAGTACGGAAGTGGCCTTTGAGTTCACGGCGCGTGAGGTCGTCCAGATGGGGCGCTCGCCGCATCTGCCGCGTCACCCCTTCGCAGGAGCCACAGTGCGCGACGCCGAGATCGTGGACCACGCGATGGCGCAGGCGGGCGTCGCGCATCTGGCGGATCGGATCGCCTCCACCCTGTCCGGCGGGGAGCGGCAGCGCGTGCTGCTGGCGCGGGCGCTCGCGCAGGAACCGGGCGTCATCTTACTCGACGAACCGACGGCGCACCTCGATATCCACCATCAGGCCCAATTGTTATCCCTGGTGCGCTCGCTCGCGCACGACGACGGTGTGGCGGTCCTTGCCGTCCTGCACGATCTGAACCTGGCCGCCGAATACTGCGACCGGCTTGCGCTGCTGCATGGCGGGCGGGTGATCGCGCTCGGCGCGCCCGCCCAAGTGCTCACCGCCGAGCATGTGCGCGGCGCCTATGGCGCCCGCGTCTGGGTGCGCTGTCATCCGACCAACGGCCGCCCCCTGATTCTATCGCTTCCGCATGACCCTGAGACGCCTGATGAGGCAGCTCCTGAAGCGCCTGTGGGGGATGTCCTGGTCGTCTGTGGCGGCGGCACAGGCGCGGGTCTGATGCTGCGTCTGCGCCAGGCGGGGTGGGGCGTGCGCGCCGCCGGGCTGAACATCGGCGATACCGACTTGGAGGCCGCCGAGATGCTCGGTGTCCCCTCTGTAAGTGAAGCGCCGTTCACCGCGCTGTCGGAAGAAGCCGCGCGCCGGATCGAAGCGTCGGCGCTTACGGCGCAGGCCGTCGTCATCACGGATGTGCCCTTCGGCCGCGCCAATCTCGCCAACCTCCGCGCCGCACTGCATGCCGCCCAGGCGGGCAAAACCGTGATTTGTCTCCAGTCCCCCGAAACTTCGTTCGCCGAGCGCGATTTCACCGGCGGCGAGGCCGCGGCGCTTTGGGACGAGCTTCTCGCCGCCGGCGCGATAGCGGCTCCCGACGGGGATTCCGTGCTTATGGGGCTTTTGGAATCATTGCGCGCTGAGTGAAATCGGGTCATTTTCGTCTTTTGGCTTAGGTATAATAAGGGCGTTTGGCGGGGAAACTCCTCGTCCTGCGCCGTTATTAAACAATCGACCACTCACTTACAAGCATAGATGGAGGCTTCTTATTACGATGGCTATCGCCAAGGTAGGGCAACCCGCGCCCCAGTTCACCGCCCCCGTTTTCGACCCGGCCGACGGCTCTCGCCTCGGACATAACGTTAGCCTCTCCGAATACAAGGGAAAGTGGCTCGTGTTCTTCTGGTATCCGCTGGACTTCACCCACGTGTGTCCGACCGAGATCACCGCGCTTTCTGACCGCTATGAAGAGTTCCAGGAACTTGGAACCGAGATTTTAGGCGCCAGCACGGATAGTGTTTACAGCCACAAGGCGTGGGCGTCAACCCCGCGTTCGGCCAACGGCATCGAAGGCCTGGCGTACCCGATCATCTCGGACATGACCCATCATGTCGCCGAGGATTACGGCGTCCTGATCACCGACAAGGGCATCGCCCTGCGCGGTCTGTTCATCATCGATCCCGAAGGCGTACTTCAGTACGCCACGATCAACAATCTGAACCTGGGCCGCAGCGTCGATGAGACGCTCCGCGTTCTGCAGGGACTTCAGACCGGCGGCCTTTGCCCCTCGGACTGGAAGCCCGGTCAGAAGACCCTCAAAGGTTAAGACTGCAATGCGAGAAAGGGAAGCGTCATGCCGTTAAAAAGCGGAACTCCCATGCCGAGCCTGGACGGCGCCACGGAGTGGTACAACGGGAAAGTCACGAGCGAGTCGCTCGCCGGCAAGCCGACATTGGTCTACTTCTGGGCCGTCTCCTGCTACATCTGCAAAAACAACATGCCGACCATCGGCGCGTGGAAGAAGGAGTTCGAAGGCCAAGTCAACTTCGTCTCCGTTCACATGCCGCGCCAGGAGTCGGATACGGACCTGGACGCCGTGAAGAAGATCATGGCGGAGTTCGGGATCGACGAACCGGTCGCGGTGGACGGCTACCACGAAATCGGCGAGCGGTTCCAGACCCAGGGCTACTGGCCGTACTACTTCCTGTTCGACGCCGACGGCAGCCTCAAGAGCCGCGCGGCGGGCGATGTGGGCCTGAAATCGATCGAAGGCACTTTGAATCGATTGATCAACCCAGAGCCCGTCGCCGCCTGATGCGTCGAATAGAACACTCCAGAACAGAGCGCGCGATTGTTTCGCGCGCTCTGATTCTTTTTACAAGAGGCTTACGCATCCATCGGTGAGTCAATATTTTCCATGTGCTAGTCAGGGAATCCCTATTCGGTGAGTGGGACCGTATGATAGAATAGTGTTAGGAATAAATTTCCACTCAGTGCCGAGATTCGCGCCGATAGTCTCACAGCCTACGGCGGCGGTTTATTAAGAATAGCCAATGTCCCAGCGGTTTCGAAACCGCTTCATCGCTTGGTTCGAATTCTCGATAAGGAGCACGTATGGAAAACCGCCAGTTTCCCCGCATTCGCGCGGGATTTACGTTAATTGAACTTCTCGTGGTTATCGCTATCATTGCGATTCTCGCCGCGATCCTCTTCCCCGTTTTCGCCAAAGCTCGTGAGAAAGCTCGCCAGATCAGCTGCACTTCGAACCAGAAGCAGCTGGGTTTGGCGATTATTCAATATGTGCAGGATTACGATGAGACCTATCCCATGGTCAATCTGGACACGGTCGCTGGGCAGGTCGGCTGGGCGAATTTAATCCAGCCTTATGTCAAATCTGTCGCCGCCTATCATTGTCCTGATTTTCCGGGCGCTCAGGATACTTCGCTCGACCTTGCGGCATATTCCGTCACATTCAATTACAACTCCATGCTGGGGTATGTCGACTACGGCAGAATGTCCGCCTGGGACATCTCTGACTCTGGCCAGCCGCTGTCGGCGGTCAGCAATCCCTCGTCCACGGTTCAGCTGATGGAGGCGTATCCCTATAACGCCAGCAGCATGCGTCCCTACGGCGCCGGACACGACTGCAGCGGCTTGATCGTTCCTCAGCATAGTACTGCGCCGTGTGATGATCAGGCCATGAACTACTCGCCGAGCGGCTTTGGCAATTACAATGGCGCCGTGCAGGTTCATACCGGCGGCGGCAACTACGCTTTCGCGGATGGTCATGTGAAGTGGTTCCGGCCTGAGAAACTCTACGGTGGGAGCACGCCATTTTCCGTGTCCGGCGACTCGCCGACGTTCCATGTTCACGACTGAATGACCGGGCATAAAAACGCCCCGCTTTTTCTTTTATGGAGAAGAAGCGGGGCGTTTGCATGTTCAGACTGGCGGCAAATCAGCGGACTTCCGATCCCGGCGCAACGCTCGGGTCTTCCGGCGTCACTAAGATCGCGCGGCCGTTGGCGTCGGTAGCGGCGAGGAGCATGCCCTGGGAGTAGATCCCGCGCATCTTGCGGGGGGCGAGGTTGGCGATGACTACGATTTTTTTGCCGATCAAGTCTTCTGGGGCATAGCTTTCGGCGATCCCGGCGAGCAGGTTGCGCGGCTCGGCCTCGCCGACGTCGATCGTTAGGTGCAGGAGTTTGTCGGCGCCTTTGATGCGGTCGGCGGTCTTGATCTCGGCGACTTTCAGCTTCAGCTTGACGACATCGTCAATGGTGATCGTGTCGTCGACGACTTCGGCGGGCGCGGCGTCAGTCGCGGGCGCGGTTTCGGCGGCGGGCTCCGGAACGGCGACGGTGGTCGCTTCGGGCGTCGGGGTGGGCTCAGTCACGATTTTCTTTTCCTTCGGTGGTTTGGACGCGGCTTCTTTGGCGTTCAGTTCTTTGATATTGATGCGCGGGAAGATCGGCTGCGCTTCGAGTGTCTGCGTTCCCGTGGCGAGTAGGCCCCACTGTGACGCGGTCTCCCAGGCGGGGACGACGTTCGGGTCCAGGCCAAGCTGCTCGCGAATGCGGGCGGAGGCGT
>JAOQAA010000072.1 GCA_025963815.1 Capsulimonas sp. | reverse complement strand
GCTTCGAAGAGCAATGGGATCTCGGCGGCGGCAAGGGGGACCTTCGCGGCTCGCCATTGCGCGATCTGATTGCGGAGTTCTTGGATAATCGCGGGATGGGTGAAGCTCTCCAATGTCTTGCGCGCTTCGGGGTCGTTGTAAATGCGGGCTCGCAGGAGGGCGCGGTCAATGGCGGGGATTTCCGCTTGTACGTCGCGGCAGTCGGGAAACGCTCTCAGGACGCTCTGAGTGGCCGGAGAGCCGGGAAGCAGGATATTGCGAGCGATGACATCCGCGCTGACGGTGGGCGCGCCCAGGTCGGCGAGAAACTGCGTGACCGCGCTTTTGCCGGTTGCGACCCCGCCTGTAATCCCCAAGATGCTCATGATTATCCCCTGAGATTTGACAGCAAAAAAGGCCCCCGCATAACGGGGGCCTTTTCTTTAAGAGTGATTACTCTTTCTCTTCGGTCTCAGAGGCTTCGGCTTCCTCTTCGCCCGCCGCTTCCTTCAGCGCGCTGAAGTGACCGCCAAGAACGTCAGCCAGGCTGGTTCCGAAGGTCTCCTCACGCTGGTTGGCGCGGTAGTTCTTGTATTCCTTGTAGTCATCTTCCACGTCGCCGCCGTAGTTCGAGTCGCCTCGGGACCGGCCGCCGCCACCGCCGCCTTCACGGCGACGTCGCTCACGGCTCGGATCGGGACCACGATCGGCTCCGCTGCGCGGGGCGTCGCTGCGGCCGCCTTCGGTCGCGCGGCCTTCGCCGCCACGCTCGAAGCGATCACGGCCTTCGCGGCCACGGCCGCCGCCCATGTCGGGTTCGGGAACATACGGTTCGCGCGGCGTCGCCGATTCCACCATGCGGCGGATCGACAGCGTCATTTTGCGCTCTTCCGGACGCATCTCGATAACCTTGGCTTCGATTTCGTCGCCAGGGTTGACGACGTCGCTCGGCTTGGAGACGCGGCGATCCGACAGTTCGCTGTTCGGGATAATGGCTTCAACACCATCCTCCAGGCTGACGAACGCGCCAAACGGCACCAGACGGGAAACCGTCGCCTTGATCGTGTCGCCCACGTTGTACTTGCCGGCGACTTCCGACCATGGATCGGGAAGGATCTGGCGCAGGCCGAGGCTGATGCGGTTCTGATCCAGCCGAAGCTTGAGGATCATGACGTCCAGTTCCTGGCCGTTCTTCACCACTTCGCTCGGATGCTTGATACGGGACCAGGACATCTCGGAAACGTGCAGCAGGCCGTCGATGCCGCCCAGATCGGTGAAGGCGCCGTAGTCGGTGACGCGGCGAACGATACCCTTACGGACATCGCCTTCCTTCAAGGAGTTCAGCGTATCGGTCTTGCGCTGCTCGCGCTCTTCCTCGGTCGCCAGTCGATGGGACAGGACAACCTTGCGGCGGTCGCGATCCACTTCGATGACCTTGAGCGGAATGCTCTGGCCGACGAACTTGTCCAGGTTCTGGTGCTTAAAATCACCGGAGCCGACATGGGAGGCGGGGACGAAGCCCCGAATGCCCAGATCGACCACGAGACCGCCCTTGACGCGCTCGCTGACCATGGCGTGTAGGATCGTGCCATCGTTCATGGCCTCAATGACTTTGTCCCAAGCCTTTTCGAAATCGGCGCGCTTCTTCGAGAGCAGCAGATTGCCGTCCTCGTTGTCACGTCCAATCACGACAACCTTGATCGAGTCGCCGACTTTGACGACATCCTCAATATTATCGTAGGGCTCGCGGGACAGCTCATTCGGGCGCACGATGCCTTCGCTCTTGCTCCCGACATCCACGAGAACGCCATCCTTGTCGATATGGACAAACGTGCCCACTACGACGTCGCCTTCGGAGAGCTCTTTGAACATGCTCTCGAAGTCGGATTGGTTCACGCTTCCAGCGTCGCCGCCAAAAGGAGTGGACGGGGCGCTTGCGGGGGCCGTGGGTGCGGCTTTCGCCGCTGGGACGGACGGCGGGGTCCCTCCGACTCCAGCCGCAGGCGCGGTGGTCTGCGCGGTGGCCTCGGGATTCGCGTCCGTCGCCACTGGGGTGGCCTGTTCGCTCGTCACAACATCTTCAGATACGGCCGACATAGTTTCGTAGTGCTCCTCAGCAGTGGGATCTTCAGATCCCAGAATTCGATAATTCAAGTACAGTTTTTGTTCTAGGAGAGTTTAATGTTCAATATTCCGGATCGGCGTTCTCCCAAACGTCTAACCCTGGCACACCGGGCAGAAGACGGTTCCCCGTCCCGCTACCCGAAGGCGCTCCAGTATCGCTCCGCAATGGTCGCACGGCTGTCCGCCTCGATCATAGACTTGCGGCGTATAACGGCCCGCGTTGCCATCGGCGTCCACGTAATTGTCGCTTAGCGTGCCCCCGTCTCCGGTGGCCGCCTCCAGTACCGCGCGTATTTGTGCGCGCAAGCGCTCGACATCCCCATCGCTCAGCGAACCTGCTACACGCGTCGGCCGAATTCCGGAACGAAACAGCGACTCATCCGCGTATATATTACCAACACCCGCCACCACGCTCTGGTCGAGCAGCGCAGCTTTGATCGTCGTGCGCGCTTTTCTACGAAGCGCGTCCGCAAAGGCAGGCACAGTAAAACTTTCCGACAACGGCTCCACGCCCATGGCCGCAAGGCCGGGATGCGCCGCAAGCTCCACGGAATCCATGAACCGGATCTCACCCCAGGTCCACATATCGTGAAAGCGCATTTCGTCGGAACCGTCGATCTCCAGAGCCACCGCCAGATACTTATCCACCGGCGTATTCACCGGGACAACAACAATCTGGCCGCGCATCTTGAGATGCAACAGTAAATAGTACCCAGAATCTAACGAAAAAATCAAGTATTTGCCGCGACGACCGATGGATTCAATCTTGGAGCCATGGATTCGGGCGAGAAACTCGTCCGGATCGTCCACACTCCCCTTCACCATCTTCGAAACCAGGACACGGCCGCCCGTGATGGTTCGTCCCGTCAAACGGCGCTCCAGCCCTCGCCTCAGCGTCTCAACTTCCGGCAGTTCCGGCACTCAACTTGCCTTTCCAACATTCAGGGTCGCCCTGTTAGTTCACCCACAACCTTCACGTTTCCTCCTTGATTTGCGTCAAACGCAAATTAAAAGAGAATTACGCTTCGAAGGACGTCCCCGCCCTCCATCGCATGGAAGGCTTCGTTCACCTGATCCAGCGTGGTTGTCGCGGTCACCATTTCGTCCAGCTTCAATTGCCCCTGCAAATACAGCTGGGCAAGTAATGGAAAATCATTGGACGGCAACGCGTCGCCGCAGTGGCAGACTTTGATCGTCGCCTTGTTCCAGTAAACACCGGTGTCCATGTTTCCAAAATTTAAATTGACGTGCTGCTCATCCTCGGGGAGGCCAATATGCACGGCCGTTCCCGCATACGCCAGCGACGCAATCGCCTGCTCGATTGTCTTCGGGATCCCTACAGCTTCATAGGCAAAATCCACGCCAACACCGTCAGCAATCTCGCGCACCTGCGCCACCGGATCGCCCTCAGACGCATTCACCACATCTGTCGCCCCGAAATCCTTCGCCCACTCCAGTTTGCGCTCGGACAGATCGACTGCGATAATTCTTTTTGCATGCGCCAGCTTCGCGCCCTGGATCACAGAGATTCCCACGCCGCCGCATCCAAAGACCGCGACATTTGCTCCCGCGAAGACCGGCGCGGTATTCAGCGCCGCCCCTACTCCGGTAATAACTCCGCAAGCGATCAGACACGCCTTGTCGAGCGGCATTTCCGCCGGCATCTTGATCGCCGCTTTTGCATGAACAATCGTATGGGTGGAAAAGGTTCCGCAACGCAGCACCTGCGCAAGCAGCGCGCCGTCCCGCTTGCGGCGAATGCGCTGCTTGGGACGCAGCGCGACCCAGCAGCGGCGCGGATCGCCGCGCAGACACGCCGGACATTGCTCGCACGGCGCGCGGTACGCAATCACCACCGGATCGCCGGGCTTCAAATTCGTCACGCCCTCGCCGACCGCTTCAATGATCCCCGCGCCTTCATGTCCGAGCAGAATAGGAAACGCCATCCCCATGCCGTTCATGTTCTTGACATGCAGGTCCGTGTGGCAAACGCCCGATGCGACCATCTTGACCAGCACTTCGCCCGGTCCGGGATCTTCCAGCGTGATGTCTTCCAGCTCCACATCGCGTCCCGCCTCGTTCAGTACCGCGGCGCGTCCTTCATAGGGCATCGTGTTCGTCTCCCGCCAGAAAGTATGTTCGTGTCATTATAGTCTTGAATGGGTGATCCGTCAACCGGGGAGAAGATTCGGCCCCCAACCCCCAATCCTGGGGGAAGAGGCTGGCGGGTCGGTTGTTAATCTTATCGTATGCCCCAGGGCAGAAACAGAAACGCCCTCGCAAAACTCTTCCCCCAGGATTGGGGGTTGGGGGCCGTTCCTAGTTTGGAGGCAGGGGGCCGAATCGCATGTCACAACACCCGTGTCCTCTTCGCCAGCGCCTTGCGCGTTTGCAGCGCGGGGATATTATTTCGGATCAAGCTTTGCTCCAGCAAGTGAAAGAACGCTTCTCGGTCCGGGCCGCGCACCACTGCGCGCTCGTGCGCTTCGCTGAGCGCGACCGGGTACCCCTGCCCCTTCGCCGATTGGTCGAAGCACAGCACATGCACGCGGTCTAGCAGTTCGGGATTTTCGGCGACCCAGGCGGGGATTTCGACACGCGCGATCTCGCCGCCCGTGTTGAGATAAAAGAACGAAATCCTTTGCGCTTCGGGATATTGCTTGAGCGTGGGCGAAGCGCTGCCAAAGATGGGGGAGCGATCGCCGGGCTGCGTGAGAAGCACGGAGAACAGCTGGGCGTCGGTGACGCCGACCAGCTCCCGGCAAAGCGCCTCCAGACCATGATCGCAGCCGTCGGCGCAAAGTGTCAGGCGCAAGGCGCCCACCAGATCACGATGCGCGGGGCGGCTGACGTAACCCGCGACAGGAGTTTTGCAAGTCTGCGCGGCTTCGAGCATCTGGCAAAACTCAGCGATCACGCGGTCCTGCTCTTTGTCGGACTCACCTTGAGAGATATAAACAATGAGAGGATCATCGACGAGGGCGATTGCATGGCGCTCGTGGTTCTCGGCGATCAGCGCCGCGAGGGCCGCGCTTTCGGCCAGCAGACGGCGGTTGGCGATCATCTTTTCCGACAGCGGGATCGTTTCACCGCGATCGTCCTTGGGATAGATGTCCTCATCCTTGTAAAACAATGTCGCCTGCGAAGACAGCCGGGGACGATCTCGTCCGCCATAATGCAGCACGATCTCACCGACATTGATCAGATAACACTGGGCGATGGCGTGCCGGTCGAGCGGGATTTGTGAGCCATCAGTCGCGATGGCTGTGTAAGTCGTGGGAGCGATGTAGGGAAGTGGATGCGCGGCGGCGGGTGATTCGTGGCCGCAGGCGGCCACGAGCCAGGAGGCTTTTTCGCTGGGCGTTTCGATCTTCGTCTTCGCGGCGGACCATTCTTCGCCGTCCAGACGCGCCTGGCGCAGCGCAGTCGCCATTTGCGTCGCGACTTTCTGATAGCGCCGATGCGCCTCGCCGCCGACCGCGCTGATATCCGCAAGCACTTGATGGAGGTCGAGCATAAGTAATTATAGCACAGCCGGCTAGCGCGCCGAATAGAACGCCGCCCAATCGGCGAGATACACCGCGCCCCACAATCGCTCCAGCGCCGTTTCACCGTCGAGGGAGATTTGATGGCACGGGCCGCTCATCTCACGCGCCGCGACTTCGGCCTGACGCGTCAGCGTCGGCGTTTCTTCCCCTTCGTGCAGTACTATTCCTGTAAAGTCCGCGCCGCCCGCGATGTGCGCGGCCGGTCCGGCGTTCAGATAGCCGAGAGGGCTGGGCAGCTCATCGTAAAGCGCGAACCGTTCGGCGACTGTGCGAAAGCGCGAGCGCCAGGCGCGAGCAGCCGCCGCCCCGATTTCACCGTTGCCGAAGACGACCGGCGTTGTGTCCTCCAGCGCGGCCGACAGCTGGCGCGCGGGGTTGGAATCGGCGGATTGCTCCGGCGCAAAGGCGCGGCGCTGGCGACGCAGCAATCCCAGCGTTTGGTTGGCCTGCGTCTCACCATCCATTAGCCGCAGGTCCACCGGGATGAAGGCGCTGCTGAACCCGCCCCACAGCGCAAAGAACAGCGCGGCAAGCTCAATAGTGGGCGCGAGCGCTTCCTCGGGCAGGCGGACCTGCGGAAACTCCTGTGCATCCGCCATCTCGATCAAACGCCCGCCGCCGGCAATCACCGCAATCGATGCGCCGCGCTCAGCCGCGTCCGAAAGAACCTGCACCGGCTCCTCCGCATCGCCGCTGGCCGACAGGACAACCACCAGTGTATCTCGCCCGGCGTACGCCGGAAGCGTCGGCTCCGAACACACAAGCACCGGCGCGGTCAGCACATCACGCACGGACGCCGCAAAGAGCTCGGCCGCCAGCGCGGCTTCCCCCACCCCGGCGATTACGACGGAACGAATGCCGGAACATCCCACGAACGCCGAGCCGCGCTGCGATTTCTGAAAAACATCGGATGCGACATCCGGGATGCGCTGAAGGTCATCAAAGAGAGAATTTCCGATCATAATTCCCTCTAACTCGCTGCCCGCAGCGCCGGCTTCACGATTGCGTCGATCGCCACGGCCTGCTCCAGCAGCCCACGCAGGTCTTTCAAATGCAGCATTGTCGCCGCGTCGGAAAGCGCGTGTTCG
>JAOQAA010000053.1 GCA_025963815.1 Capsulimonas sp. | reverse complement strand
GGAATCCCAATCGCTCACCACAAAGCCGCGAAATCCCCACTCGCCGCGCAGAATATCGGTCAGCGTGTGATGATTCGCGGAGGCGGGCACGCCCTGCAGGGAGCTGAATGCACTCATAAAGGAGCCTGCTCCGGCGTCGACCGCCGCCTGAAACGGCGGCAAATACACATCGCGCAGCGTGCGCTCGGACATATCGACCAGATTGTAATCACGGCCGCTTTCGGCGCCGCCGTAGCCGACAAAGTGCTTGGCGCAGGCGATCATCGATGTCGGATCGGACAAATCTTTCCCCTGGTAGCCGCGAACGGCGGCGGCGGCGAATTGCGCGCCCAGATACGGATCTTCTCCGGCGCCTTCCATAATCCGTCCCCAGCGGGCGTCGCGGGCGATATCCACCATTGGCGAAAAGGTCCAGCGGATTCCCTCAGAAGTCGCCTCCACGGCGGCGACACGCGAGGTCTTTTCGACCAGATCCGGGTTCCAAGACGCCGAAAGCCCAAGAGGAACGGGAAAGATCGTACGAAAGCCGTGGATCACGTCCGTGCCCACGATCACCGGAATCTTCATGCGGGATTTTTCGACCGCCTGCTTCTGAAACGCATTGACGGCGCTTGCATCCGACGGGCTCATCAGGGAGCCAACGCCGCCGCGCGCGAGCAGTTCATTCTGATCGATCCCTTTACCGTCCGGCCCGCGCGTCCCGCCATTGGGAAACTGCACCAGCTGGCCGACTTTCTCCTCCAGTGTCATCTTCTTGCGCATCTCCGCCGCCCGCTTTTCGACTTGAGCCGAGAACGGCTTGGACGCGGCGGCTGTCTGCCCCTGTGCAGACTGCGCGTCCGTACCGAAAGCCAGCAGCCCAGCCAGCGTCAGCGCGGCGGCGCCCCGGAAAAGTCTTCGTCGATAGATCGTGAGTGAATGAGCGCGCATCGCGTGGCGGCCTCCCTTTCGTGTCGTCCTTCTCTGATACATCCAGAATAAATCCATCAGCAAATACACCGACACCATTTGGAGGGCAAAGTTTCATACATCTCCACGGATGAGGCGAAGGTATACTAAGCTATCTCGCTTTCCACACATTCACGCGGCTCATCGTCCGAAGATTGACAGAGGTATTCCAATGCATGATGTCCTAACACCAGAGCAATATTTGGAGATAGAACGCCTCGCCGAATACAAAACCGAATACATCGCCGGACAGCTTCGCCCCATGCCGCCTGTGAGTGAGGCGCATAACATCATAACAGTGAATATCGCGGCGGAATTGGGAGCGCAGCTTCGCGGAAAAGACGCACGCGCTTACGTCAGTAATATGCGTGTGCGCGGTTCCGTAAATGGCCCTTACTTCTACCCCGATGTCGTCGCTATCCAAGGCGACCGGGATTTGGAGGACGAGCACAAAGATACGCTCACCAATCCCAGTGTCGCCATCGAAGTCCTCTCACCAGAGTCCGAGCTTTATGATCGCGGCGAGAAGTTCGCGCACTATCGTCGATTTCCATCACTCACAGACTATGTATTGATCTTACAGGACAAAATGCGAGTTGAGCATTATGTCCGCCAGGATGAAACTCACTGGCTGCTTTCCGTCATCACCGAAACGCAGGATGATCTCGCACTACAATCCATCGACTGCGTGCTGACGCCCGCAGCGATCTATGAGAATGTCGAGTTTGCGCCTGTCGCGCCCGCCCCATCGGCCTGACCGTATGGTCAGACTCTGCTGGAACCCAACCTATCGTAATTGTCCCGAGAGAAACTGAGGTTCCTTGTTCTATGACCATACGTTCGAACTTCCTCAGAGTGGTGCTTTGCTGCCTAGCGCCGATGCTGCTCGTCGGATGCGGCGCCGTCGAGTACACGAAAGAAGCGCACGTCCAAGGCGTCTCGGAAACGGTCGTACTGCACTCCGACGCCACTTACGACCAGACAGTCACATGCGCCTCCGGCCAAACGTTATTGCAGCAGGGTGAATGGCTCACGACAAGTCCAGCCCATCAGTTGGGTGTTCCCGTCAAACCGAGCGACATTCCAGATGTCATGACCCGAGACCGGCTGCGCATCCCGGATTGCTGCACTCCGAACAGCAAGCTCGGCGCAACAGAGGCAATGATGTTTGAGCCCAAGACTGCCTATCGCGAATCGCCAGAGACCGACAATCGCAGCGCAATTCAGTCGGCGGTGCTGATCCTCTGGATCGTCCTGCTCAGCGCCCTGGCGTTCGGCGTTTACGTCATCTTCGCACGCGCGGCCAAGCGCATGGCGGAGCAAGACACAGACGATTGACCCGATGGTATACTATGCCATCTTGCTTTTCGGCATTACGCGTGGGCGCCTGGAGATCGCGTGCAGCTTCAACATTGCTTTAACTTCGCCGACGCTCTCGCCGGGCAACGGATCGTCGCGGTCGGGATCGGTCCGGAGAATGACGCCATCGTGCTGGCGGCCAGTCCAGACGAACTCGACGCCGTCTTCGGCCCACAGCCCCAGTCTCCAGCCATCGCACCCTACGCAGCCTCTATCCTTCATTGGAAGGATGGCGTCCTCTCCACCGTCCAGGTGCAGGCGCTCACTGGACCTTCTCGCAAAATCCAGCCGCTCGCCGACGGCGGGTTCCTGCTCGTCTCGACACGCATCTATCCCATCGTCGGCCCCTTGGAGCATAACGGCGTCATTTACGATCGCCACGGGCAGCCCACAAGGCGTATTTTCTTAGGCGACGCTATCAAGGATGTGCAAGTCGCGCGCGACGGGCGTATCTGGGTCTCGTATTTCGATGAAGCCGTATACGGAGCTTGGGAGTGGGAATTAGGACTGCACGGCCTGCAATGCTTTGACCCGCAGGGAGAAATCCTCTGGAGCTTCAAGCCTCCCACAGACTTCGGATACATCGACGACTGCTATGCGCTGAACGTCGCGGACGACGCCGTTTGGACCTGTTACTACACGGATTTCCCCGTCGTCCAAATCTCGAACGGCTATCAAACGCAAGGCTGGCGCAACAAAATCTCAGGCGCAGGCGCGATAGCGATCGCCGAGAACCGAGTGCTCCTCTGGGGCGGATATCCGCCCAACCGCGAACGCGGCATCGTACAAACCATCGAAGGCGGCGCCCTGACCTCACCCCAAGAACTGCACATCACCCTTCCGCCCAGCGAGACCGCGCCCATCACGCACGTCATCGGGCGCGGCTCCACGCTGCACTTCATCGCGGGAACATCCTGGTATCAATTCGATCTGCACACTCTGCCGCAGCTATTCGAAAGGCCGCCCCATTGAATAAAGCCTTCCCAACACTCATCCTGCTCACCTGCGCGTCCGTTCTCGCTCCCGCCGCCCACGCCGTCACCGTCGCCGAAGCGCGCCAAGGCATCACGGCCGCCATCAACAAACGCCTCGCCGCGCGCCACCACCGGGACGCCGCCGCGTATCTCTCCACCTTCGCCCCCACTTGGACCATGACCAACGTTAGCGGAGCAACGCAAACTTACGCCGCCATGCGCAAAACGATGATCAAACGACTGGCGACACTCCCCATCTCAGAGATGTACAAAATACACTGGCGCATGACCAAAGTCACCGTTTCCGGCAACCAGGCCCACGCCACGCTCATCGCCCAGTATGAACTCCCCGTGCGCCACACGCCGCGCGGCCCCGTCCACGTTTACGTCGACACCGTGAGCGACAGCGTCTGGGGCAGAACGCCCGCCGGCTGGACGCAACGCTCGGAACAGTACCTGTACGACGCCAAGGCATTTTCGAGACGGGCGCTTGTAAGAATAGGATTATACTAAAATAAATATAGCCACGAACTATATTTGCTTATTTCATAAAATCGGCTACATTTTATAAGAGACTATAAAAGGGGAAACTAAATTGCAGATTGCTAAAAATTCTAGACTAGTAGAAACAAAAACTCTATATCAATTGCTTCCGGGCGGCAGTGAAGGAGGAAATGAATTCGCGCGTATAGTTAATTTATTATTATTTCAAGAAGCACTTCGCAGTGGTCGAAAACATGCAATTTACAGCGATGTAGCGGGCGATTATAATGGTATGGACAGTTTTTCTGGAGATTTTTTTCACACTGACGGGACCATAGGATATCAATATAAATTTTTCCCTTCGCCATTGTCTTCGAAACATCGGAGCGAGATAACAAAGTCTCTAAGAAAGACAGCGTCACGACAAGACAAACTAAACTTAACAAAATGGATACTTGTTACTCCAGAAGATCTCATAGAATCGGCTACACGCTCTGACGGAGGCGACGTAACATGGTTTGAAAATCTTCGGATAAAACTAGGATTAAATTTTGAACTTGAGCATTTCGGTCACAGGAAGCTGCAATCTCTTTTCATGGCCTCTCCTTCGATCAGCCTCTTTTATTATCCTGAATTAATAGCAAACGGCAAGAAACAACGTCAGAGTATTCAGCAATTAAGCAACACATACAAAGAAAGTTTTATTAAACTATTCAAAGACATTCAATTTGTTGGAATGTCAGTTTATAAGCCAGAAGCTACAAGAGGCATACCGATTGAGCATATATACATTCCTATTAGTGTCATTCCCGACGGCACAAGCGAGGAAGCAGATAACATTTCACAAATAAATCCGCTAAATTTCCTATTAGCGGGTAGAAGCACAGTGATACTAGGTGATCCTGGGTGCGGCAAATCCACACTGATTAGATTTCTCGCGCTAGGTGGTATTTCAGACGCACTACAAAAACGCTATGCAACTAACCCTGATGCTCGACTTCCTATTCTGATAACTCATCCGCATACTTTCTTAGA
>JAOQAA010000671.1 GCA_025963815.1 Capsulimonas sp. | reverse complement strand
GAGTCTCGCCGGCGATGTTGAGGGTAAAGGGCGCGCGGCCGGATTCCGTGTCGACTTCGGACAGTGGCAGGGCGACTTCCAGCTGGTTGCCGCTCCAGGCGTAATATGCATGGTCGACGCCGGGGATCGGCTGCTTTCGGCCTTCGCCAACCATTTGACAGGTCAGGCGAATGGACTTCGGCGCCGTCTCGGAGCTTGTCACGGGGCGGAGCACGATCGTGTAGCCGACGGATTTGGACAGGTGCTTGTGAACGTCCATGCGGACAAAGAGCGTTTGACTGTCGCGTGCGGCGAAGATGCGCGTGATGTCGGCGCTGGCCTGGAAGGCGCGGACGACGCTGTCGCCGACAGGGTCCATGGCGACGGGCGCGAGGCCGGTCCATTCCGAGAGTTCGCCGTCCAGCCGGATCTGGCCGTCGGGAACGCGCGGGAGCTGAGACGTTGTGGCGCCGTTCAGGGTTCCAAAGAGCTCGTTCTTACGGACGAAAGAATATAAGAAACGACCGGTCAGCTCGGTCTGGGTCCGATAGCGCTTGATGGCGGCGTACTTCCGCTGCGTATCTCGCTTGGTGAGTGGGAATTCCTCCCAATGCGTATCCAAAGAAACCATCTGCGCCGGCGGCGGCAGGCCAACATCTTCATGCAGACCCTGCGGGACAGGCCAGTCGCCGCGATGCACAAGGTAGTAGTGCAGCTGCGCATGCTGCGCCCAGCCGACGCCCTGCGAGCGCAGCTGTTCTAAAGCCGTGCGCACAAAGACGCTGGCGGCGGCGTGGTCGGGATGGTCATCGTTCGGATGCGTCACGTAGATATCAGTCGGCTTGACCGCGTTCATCTGCGATTCGATATCCTTCAGCAGCGACTCGCCGCAGTAAGCCGCCTTGGGCGTATACGAATTGTCATAGGGACAGTGGTCCGCCTGGGTGAACGCGGATGTGAAGGGCTCATCCGCGCTCCAGTTGGTCGTCCACATCGGCATCAAGCCGCGATCGGGATATCCGAAGAACTGGATATTGGATTTGGGGACGCCCAGCACGCCAAGCGCTGTCTGCGCTTCCTTTTGACGGATGTACGCATACCGGATAAAGTCCTTGGTCGGCACGCTCAGCTCGCGGAACTCGCGCGCGACGCTGACCCGGAAGCCGTCACCGTTTGTGAGGATCGCCACATGCACATCGCCTTTGTTGAGCAGCGTTTGGCGCATTAGGCCAGCCGCGCCCAGGGTCTCATCATCGCAATGCGGCGCAAAGACCAGCAGCGACTGCGCGGCGGTCGGCGGCGCCATCTTGTGAAACTGGCTCGTGTCCGCGACGGCCTTGTTGCCGGCCCAGATGTTGTAGCCGATCGTCAGGCCAAACAAGCCGGCGGCGCAGGGCGGGAGCATCACGACACACGCCACGGCGCGGCGGCGCGTGCGGCGCTTCAGCCGCTCGGCGTCCGTCAAAATCCGTTTCTGGCGTACTTTGCGTTTGGTTAAATTCATATTTTGATAATGTTACTTCGAAGTCAAAAGCGGCATGATTTCCAGGTAAGCCGCTGTAATCAGTGGCTCCCAGCGCATCAGCCAGGCCTTTGGGTTCGTCAGCAGCTGCTGGGCTGCGGCCTCCAGCTCCGGCCATTCACTGAGAGCCTTGGCTGCGGAGTTCATTCCTTCGGCTTCCAGGATCAGCGCGGCGCGGTTCACATCGCGCGTCCGTTCCTTACGTATCAGCCAGCAGGCATCTAATGTGGCGTATTTGAAGCTCTTTAAGTTCCACCAAACCTGCCGCGCCCAGTCGTCTCCGGCAGCCCATTCACGGCGCTTGAACTGCTGACGTATCGTGCGCAGCGTGTCGGTAAATCCATGACGGATCGCTTCTTCCGCATCGCGGCGGTTCGGCTCAGGCAGGGTCAGGTTTCCGCGCAGCTGCTTGGCGAACGCGAATTGAAATCGGTAAAACGCGGGAAGGATCTCGTACTCGCGACTGTTCACGACAAAGAATTGGACGTTGGGGTAGAGATCGCGGCAATCGCGCGTGGCGTACGTCACGCAGTTCTCTACGGCGTCGACGACCAGAAAAAAGTCAAGGTCATGCGCCGTCAGGGGATTGTCGGCGGCGGAGCCGTAAAGAGCCAGGAGTCGGAGGTTGCCGCCCAATCGGCGTGCGGCAACGTCCACCAATTGATCGATTAGGGCTGCGCTTGGCATCCGCGGTGACTGTACCTTTAGCGGCCGAAGCCGCTTCCGTAAGAGTATTGCGAAATTCAGAGGAAAATGGCGGAACGGGTGGGATTCGAACCCACGAATGAGAGTTAACCCCATTACACGATTTCCAGTCGTGCTCCTTCGACCAACTCGGACACCGTTCCTTGATGCGCGAAGACCATTCTAACACAATTGAGATGCGAATGTCAAGACCGACACGCCCTCGGCCACGAATAATCTTGACAAATCCCCTCTCGCGCGCTATCCTATAAGGCGCCGAGAAATTTCCCAGAACAAACAAAAATTAGGCCTTTCGCCTCATCCGCCCAGTCAGGACGAGCGGTACAATAGTCTCGTTACACAGCGATCACGCCGAGGAGACCAGCGCAATGCCCAGTACAATAAAGACCGTCACCGCGCACTTCGCCGAGTCCGCGCGCAAATATCCGGACCTGCCGGCGCTGACCGCCAAGTCGCCGGAAACCAAAGATTGGGTCACGCTCACTTACAAAGAAGTGGAGGAGCGCGCCCGCCGTTTTTCTCTCGGCCTCCGCGCGCTGGGAATCGAGCGCGGCGACCGAGTCGCGATCCTCTCCGAAAACCGGACCGAATGGGCAATCGCCGATATCGCCATCCTTTCGTCCGGCGCCGTCACGGTCCCGATCTACTCCACCCTGCCACCGGCGCAAGTCGCGCACATCCTCGCCGACAGCGGCGCCAAGGCGATGATCGTCTCCGACGCCAAGCAGCTGCAAAAGGCGAACATCTCCCGCGAGCAATGCCCCGGCCTCACGGTCTTCGTGACGATGGAGGAAAGCTCGGCCAAGGGCGACGTGCTCTCGTTTGACGCCGTGATGCTTGAAGGCGACCGCGCGACGCTCGCCGAAACCTTCGAAGCGCGGCGCGACTCGGTCAAGCTCGACGACCTGATGAGCCTCGTCTATACCTCCGGCACCACGGGCAATCCGAAGGGCGCGATGCTCACGCACGCCAATATGGGCACGGCGATCGACGGCGCGCTAAACGCGTTTCCAGTCACCCCGCCGAATGACACTTTTCTCTCGTTTCTGCCGCTTTGCCATGTCTTTGAGCGCGTCACCTATTGCCTGTCGCTCGCCATGGGATCGCATACCTACTACAACGACAGCATCTTCAAGCTGATTGACAACATGGCGTTCGCCAAGCCGACTGTCATGCAATGCGTGCCGCGCGTCTTCGAAAGCATCCATGAGCGTGTGACGGACACCGTGAGCAAAGAACCCGAAAACAAGCGCAAGGCCTTCGCGTGGGCGATCGAGGTCGGCTCAGCCGTCGCCGAGCGCCGCAACGCCGGGCAATCCGTTTCGCCGATACTCCTGATCAAGCACGCCATTGCCGAGAAGCTCGTGCTTTCCAAATTGCGCGACAAATTCGGCGGCAAGCTCAAATTCTTTGTCAGCGGAGGCGCGCCGCTGAACGCCAAAACCGCCGGCTTCTTCAACGCCATCGGCATCCCGATCCTCGAAGGCTGGGGACTGACCGAAACGACGGCGGCCTGCGCCACCAATCCGTATGGACGGGCGAAGATCGGCACGGTCGGCGTAGCCGGTTTCGGCGCGACGATCAAGGTCGCCGAGGATGGCGAGCTGCTGACGCGCGGCCCGAATGTCATGCGCGGGTACTGGAATAATCCAGAAGCAACCAAGGACGTCATCGACGCCGACGGCTGGTTCCACACAGGCGATATCGGCGTCATTGACTCCGAGGGCTACGTCAAGATCACGGATCGCAAGAAAGACATTATTGTGCTGGCGAACGGCAAGAACGTCGCCCCTCAGCCGATCGAGTCGCTCATGAAGCAAAGCCCTTTCATCAGCGAGATCGTCCTGCTCGGCGACAAGTCCGGCGGCGTCAGCGCGCTCGTTCTGCCCAGCTTCGACAAGCTCAAGACATGGGCGCAGGAGCAGGGCAAGGAAAAAATGAGCCCCTCCGAGATGGCCGCCGATCCAGCGGTCCGTAAGCTCATCAAGACCGAGATCGACAAGCTTTCGGGTAATTTGGCCGACTATGAAAAGATCAAACGAATTGCGCTCTTGGAAAAGGCGCTGAGCATCGAGAATGGCGAACTGACCCCAACGATGAAGATCAAACGCAAGGTCGTCAGCGAAAACTATGGCCGGCTGCTGGAGCGTGAGTCTTAATATTATGAGCACAGCGGTGAAAAATCAAAGCGCGAACGCGGAAGCGGCGCCGCTGTCTCTGCCGGCAATTTTGGCGTACAGTTTGGCGAACCTCGGTGTCGGCGCGTTTTATGCGTTCAACAACTTTATCCTGCCGCTCTGGCTGGGAAATTACACGCACAACGCCATGCTGAAGGGGATTCTTGCGGAGACGCATTCCTTTGAAGGCGCTATTCTTCAGCCCCTGGTCGGCTCCGCAAGCGACCGCCTGCGCACGCGCTGGGGACGGCGCCGACCGTTCATGATTCTGTTCGCACCGCTGTCCGCGCTCTTTCTGCTGCTCACACCGCTGGCGGCGGCGCTTCCCGCGCCGCTGCGGCTTGGAGGCATCGTCGCCTGTATCTTCCTCTCCACGCTGGTCTTCAACTTCTTCATCGACCCCTACCAGTCGCTGATGGCCGACATCACGCCCGCGCGGCAGCGTGGACGCGTTTCGGGGATCTGGTTTCTCGTCGGCGCGCTAGGGCAAGTTGTCGTTCTCTTACTGCCGATCCCAATCGTCTATCGATTTGCGTTGGTGGCGCTGCTCATGATCGTACTGACGGTGGCGACCTGTACAACAACACGGGAAACGCCGACAACGATTGGAATTACGGGAGAACAGGATGAGCCGGCGATCCATCATCTCAGTTATTGGAGAGAAATGTCGGCGGCGACAAGAGGGCTCACGACACTGCGACAGGCTCGCCTATTCTTGATCATGTACTTTTGCTACGGCGCGGGAACAAGCGCCGTCGTTCCGCAGCTGACCCCGTTTATCAAGAGCATCACCCACTGCACCGACGATCAAGCGCTGCATATGGTGCTGATCCTGATGGTGGCCACGGCGATCGGCGGCGTGCCCTGCGGCTGGCTTTCCGATAAGATCGGCCCGAAGGCCATGATGACGCTTGGAGTCGCGATGATCGGCCTCGCAGCCATCAACGGCCTGTGGGTAAACAGCCTCCCCTCCGTGGCGATCGTGCTGTTCTTCGCGGGTCTCGGCACGGCGGCGCAGAACGCTTCGGCATACCCCCTGCTCACGCGGCTCGTTCCGTGCGAGGAGATCGGATTTTTCACGGGGCTTCAGACAACGGCGCTCAGTATTGTTGGCCCCGTTTCGGTGCTCGTCACCGGCGCGCTGATCAACCATTACGGCGAGCGTATGATCTTCGGCGTCTGCTTCGTCTGTATCCTAGGAGCGCTCGCTGTGATCAACCGTCTGCGGCCGGAGCTTGCCGCCGCCGAAATCGAACGGCATCTTCAACTCAGCGCCGCGAGAAATAACGCGGCGACGACGAGCTAACTTATGATTTACTTTTTGTTCTATCCCATCGTCTTTACCGTGCTGCGCGTGATGATTCGCATTTATGGGCGCCTTCGCTCCAGCGGCGAGCACAATGTTCCGCAAACAGGCGGCTTGATTTACTGCCCGAACCATACCACGGACGCCGACCCGCCGACGATGTTTGTCACCCTCCCCCGCCGCGCCTGGTTCATCGGCAAATCCGAATTGTTCGAGATGCCTGTCTTCGGCTGGTTCTTTTATCACTTCCACGCCTTCCCCATCAAACGGGACAGCGCGGATCGCGCGGCCCTGCGCCGCGCCGAAGACTGCCTGAAACGCGGCGAGCCGATCATTATCTTCCCCGAGGGCCGCTGCGCGCAGGACGGGAAGCTCCAGCGGCTTCAGCCCGGCGCGGCCATGCTCGCCATGCGCGCCGGCGTCCCCATCGTCCCGATCGGCATCCAGCACGCCAATGAGATGCTGCCTTACGCCGCAAAAAAGCCGCAGTTCAGCAAGCATCCCGTCACGGTGAAGTTCGGTGAGCCGATTCATCCGTCGAAGTTCGCTTCCCTGCCGCGCAGCCAAGCAATTGAGGAAATCACACGAGAGCTAGGCCTCGCGCTCGCAGCGCTGACGGATCAGGCGCCGCCGCCGGTTGAAGCGGCGCGCGAAAGACGAAACAAACGTGAGAAAACTTTTGTCGAACACAGTAAAACTACGGATGGAGCCGTTGCTTCTTGACAAGGGCGACGGGAAAAACACACAATAGAGATATGACACGATTGAATGCCTCCTTCCTCGCCGCAGCGGCCCTCACCGCCGTTCTTCTGGGCGGAAACAGCGCCCACGCGCAGCTGGGTGACAACACCCCCGTCGACGCGACGCCTGCTCCCCTGCAGCCCGCCCCCGTTACCCTTCCAGGGGCGGCGACGACGCCCGGCGGAGTGACGACACAGTCGTCCGATGTCAACATCGCGGCTCGCGATCCGCGCACACTGCACCCTTTACTGATCCCTACGGACCGCGAGCTGCTGGACAATCTGGACAAAGGCCGGGAGATCGGCAAGTCCAAGCAAGATTTTATCGACATCCTCGCTCCTTCGCGCCGCGCCTATCAATATCGCGCCGGAGGCATTCTGGGCGAGACGCGGCGTCAGACTGGCGTTGTCACCTGGGTAACTCCCGGGACTGAGGCGCGCTGGCGTGGATTTCTAGAGCAGCGAAATTTCGCCGACTCCGCCGGACGCGATGCGGACTTCAAGGCGCTGGAAACAGCCGTGACCGCCCCGCAGCGAACCCTGACGTTCCTGGTCGAGATTTCAGATCTTTTCCCGCGCCAGCGGAACAAGAAGGTTCCCGATCCCCCAGTCGATCCCGAGACCCTCTTCAAAAGACTTCAAGAGATTCAGTTCGTTCTCAGCGACGACCGAGAGAATAATTTCAAGCCCATTCAAGTCTACACACCGCAGCAGCTGATCGCACGGCAGCAATTCTATGACAACATCGCCGGGAGTCCCGAGAACGTGCTTGCCGGAAACCCGTTTGAGATCGCGAACACCGTCAGCCCACGCCTGGTCAAGCGACGCGACAACTATAACGACCTCGCCGGGTTCTTTGTCGTGGTCTTCGATGCGTTTAACGCCGATGGAACCGCGCGTGTCAACCGGGACACCAAGTCCATCGCTTTGCGCGTCATCACCGGCGACCCCAAATTTGCTTCGTTCCCTCTCGATAAGCTTCCCTAATCGCTTCGGTCGCCCTCGCCGTTCCCAATCCGGCGAGGGGCTTCCATCAAAACATCATCAATTATATTTCGTAAAAATTTAATCCTGTCTTAATGATCTTATCACTATTTGCTGTTATACTCCCTGCGTAGGCGTTGAAGGAAATACGCATCAGCGCCCTCTAATCCAACAACAGCAGTCGATCCAGGCTGTCAATATTGCGCTGGCCCGGTATACAGGCAACAATGGGAATAGACAAGCTAGGAAACAGCGGCAACGCGCATCCTTGGCCAACATGGAGGATCAAAGCTGGTTATGTATCGAAAATGGAATAAAGAAGCGATTGCGATGGAAATCGTCAGCATGTACGAGTCCGGGGAGAATCTCAACTACTCCAGCGTCGCCACAAATAATCTTACGCTTTTGCGGGCCGCCACCCGCTACTTCGGAACCTGGGAAGCGGCCGTCAACTTCTCCGGTCTCGACTACGAACAGATCCGCCGCTACAAGTCCTGGACCCGCGAGCGTATCGTCGCCCGCGTTCAGGAACTGCACGCACAGGGCGTCGACTTGTCCTGGCGTAATGTCTGTCTAAACGTCGATCCTCAGCTCGCCGCCGCCGCCACTAAGAAAAGCCACTTCGGCTCCTGGCGTGAGGCGCTGGAAAGCTCCGGCCTCAACTACGACGACATCCGCCGCTACCGCGAGTGGGATGACGAGCGTGTGCTGGCCATGGTCCGCGAGTTCCACAAGAACGGCGCGGGTCTGAACGCCAAGAACATGG
>JAOQAA010000030.1 GCA_025963815.1 Capsulimonas sp. | reverse complement strand
CGTGAAGCAGGCGGCGGTGGCGGCGGGCGCACGTGAAGCGTGGACAATCAAAGAAGCCAAAGCGGCGGCGATCGGCGCCGGTCTACCCATCAAGGAGCCGGGCGGCAATATGGTCGTCGATATCGGCGGCGGCACGACCGACATCGCCGTGCTTTCGCTGGATGGCATTGTGCTATCGCGCAGCATTCGCATCGGCGGCACAAAGCTGGATGAAGTGATTATCCGCCACATCCGCACGCAATACAACCTGGCGATCGGGGATCGCACCGCCGAGGAAATCAAGATCACCATCGGAAGCGCCATCGGCCTGGAGCAGGAAAGCGGCATGGAAGTGCGTGGGCGCGACTTGATCAGCGGTCTCCCTCAGACGATCCAGGTCAGCTCTCAGGAAATTCGCGAGTGTATGGTCGAACCGATCAGCCAGATCGTCACCCGTGTTAAGAGCGTCCTGCTGAACACACCGCCGGAACTGGCGTCCGACATCATCGAGCGGGGCATTATCCTCACGGGTGGCACCGCCATGCTGCGTGGACTTGACCGGCTGATTGCGGAGGCCACCCAGGTCCCTACGCGTGTCGCCAACGATCCATTGTCGTGTGTCGCCATCGGCACAGGCAAATTCTTGGAGGAGAACCGAGATGTTCCGGAAGAATTCTCTTACGCGGCTTAGCGCCGCGCTGGTGTGCGCCGCCGCCCTCGCTGCAGGGACTGCATTCGCCGCGCCCAAAGACGTTCCGCATAACCATTGGGCGGAGAACTCCGTCAACAGCGTGACGGCCAAGAAGATCCTGACGCCGAACGCCAAGGGCGACTTCGATGGGAACAAGCCAGTGACCCGCTACGAACTAGCAGTGGCGCTGGATCGGTTCGTCAAGTACATCGAAGCTGGCCGCAAGCCGCTGCATCCCACGAGTCGCACCGGCAAACTCACCTTGCCGTCCAATGCGAACGCCGAGCAGAAGGTCGCGCTGGCGCATCTCGCCTCCGCAAACTTCATTCCCGCGAACTCGCCGCTGCTGAAAAATGGCGACAAAGTGGCGACCGCGAAAGATCTCAAAGATTCTCTGTCCGCCGTCGTGATCCGCTTGTCTGACCGCGCGGAGGCGCCACGGAAAGACTAAGCACTCTGAAGACGTCCTGAAAAAGCCGTGTCCTTTATGGGACACGGCCTCTGACGCGCAACGCATAAAAAGCCGGGTCCCATAAGGGACCCGGCTTTTTTATGATGCCCCCTGACCCTTACGGGGCAGGGGAAGCTGTCTGACTAATTGTCGGTCGTTTCGATCGTTGCGTTGACGGACATTCCGTTGCGTAGGTTCTTAATATCCTCAGCAGTGGCGCCGTGCTTGTCGTCGCCGCTGCTAGGAACGAATACGACCTTGACCGGGACGCGCTGGACGACCTTGGTGAAGTTGCCCGTCGCATTGTCCGGAGGCAGAAGTGCGGTCGAGGCGCCGGTCGCTTCGTTGATGCTCTGAACCTTGCCGTGGAAGACCTTGCCCGGGAACGCGTCTACGTCCACCTCCACCGGCTGACCGGCTTTGACATTACGCAGCTGTGTTTCCTTGAAGTTGGCGCTCACCCAGACGCTGTTGCCTGTAGTCATCGTCAGGACCGTCTGGCCCGGCGAAATTGCGGCGCCGACGTTCACAGCCTTCTTCACGACTTTCCCGTTGCTGGGCGCGTAAATGAATGTGTCGTCCTCCAGAACCTGCGCGGAGGCGACCGCCGCCTTGGCCTGAGCGACCTGCGCCTTCAGCGTTTCAATCTCCTGGCGGCGAACATTGATTTGTTCTCGGCCGGCGAGGGCGGAGGCGAGATCTGCCTGCGCCTGACTGGCCTGCCCGGTGCTGCTGGCGACATTCGTCTGCTGCACGCTGACGGAAGGCGCGTTGGCCTGCTGCACGCTGACACCGGCGCGGGCGGCCCGTACCTGCTCCTGCGAAGCAGAGGCGGCCCGGCGGGCGCTGACGACTGCTGCTGCGGCCTGAAGCACTGCGGATTGCTGAGCGGTTATCTGCGATTTTGCCTGCTGTACTTGCTGCCGTGCTCCCCGGAGCTGTGCCTGCGCCGTCAGGTAAGCGGCGTGAACAACATCGTACTGCTGCTGCGTCACGGCTTCCTGCTTCAGAAGCGCGGCATAGCGGACATCGTCCGCGTGGGTTTTATCGAGGTTTGCCTGAGCGGACTCGATGGCGGCTTCGGCAACGTCTGCGGCGCGCCGAGCGGTGGTGACGCCCTGCTGCGTCGCCGCAAGGTTTGCCTGCGCGCCGGCCAGCTGAGACTGCACTTGCGAGGATTGCGCTTGCGCCACCGTCACCTGGGTCTGCGCCTGATTGATCTGGCTGCTCAGGGTGCGCGTTGTCAGATCCTGCTGCGCCCGGGCGCCCTGCACTTTTGCATTCTGCGCCTGGATTGCCGCCTGAGCGTGCTGAATATTCGCGTTGGTGCTGGCGATCTGATACTGCAAGTTGGCCTGCGCCTGCGGGATTTGGCTTTGGGCTGAAACCAGCGCCTGTTCCGCCTGATGCAGGTTAGCCAGAGGACCGCTATCGTCGAGCCGGGCGATCAGCTCGCCCTTTTTGACGATGTCGCCTTCTTCCTTCGTCAGTTTGACGAGGGTGCCGGAGACGATCGGGCTGACGTTGACGAGGTCACCCGTGACATAGGAGTCGTCTGTGCTGACGTGCGTTTGACTGTAGTGATAGTACCGAAGGCCGTAAAGCAGCGCAAACACGGCGAGCACTACGACGACGATCGCGATCACGCCTTTTCTCGCCGGGTTCATCGGCGCTTTCTTTTCGGTATCTTCCGTATTGGTCGGCGGCCCTGGAGGGGCGCTCGTTCCGTTTGAGGCGCCGTTGTTCCCGGCGGCCGGTACTTCAGGAGCTCGCTCCGTTCGAGGGGCGGTCCCAGCTGTTTGTGTTACCTGTTCTGCCACTGTGATGTCCTTCCCGTCTCTATCCGATTGAGTCCGTTTTTGGTCTCGATAATTACTGAGTCAGGCCGCCGTCGGTGAGGCCGAGGGCATGCCGGTACTGAGCCTGTGCGACTTGGTAGTCGTAGACTGCGTTGATTTGATTGTTTTCCGCCGCTTGGAGCGCGGCCTGAGCATCCGTGACTTCCAAATAAAGCGCGACGCCGCCTCGGTAGCGCAGAAGCGCCAGGTCCCGCGTCTTGACCGCCTGCTGCAACGCGGTGTTTGCATTGTCGATCTGGCTGGCGGCGGTCGTAAGATTGAGGTACGCTTGATTGATGTCCAGACTGACATCCGATTTCAGCGACTCCAGCGTTGTTTTGGCGTTCTCCGTACGCAGTTTCGCTTCCGAAACCCGGTCACGGGTCAAGCCGCCGTCATAAAGTGGCAGTATGATCGAGGCGGTGATCGCCGCCGTGCGCTGGCGCGGCGTTTGGAACGACGTTGTCGGATAGTAGTCTCCGGACGCGTTCAGCCGAAGTTCCGGCTCCAGCCCCGCATGGGCCAGCTTGATCCCCTTTTCCGCGACTTGAACATTGACCTGTTGCGCCAGGACTTCCGGACGCCGACCGTATGCTTCCTGAAGATCCTTCGCGATATCGATCGATGTGACTTCCGCTGTCGGCGAGGCGAAGAGAGGAGTTTCCTCTACTGGCGTTGCCTCCGTCGCGGTAGTTCCCGCCGGGCCGCCGACAGTCACGCCCGTCAGGTCATCCAGCACGATTTCCGTATTTGCCGGCTGACCGACAAGGTCGTTAAAGTTGGTGCGGGCGATGCCGGCATTATTCTGTGCGCGCCGCAGCTCCGTCTGCGCGTTCGCCACCTGCGTATTTGCGCGCAGCACATCGACTTTTTGGCCGACCTGCTGGGCGTTCATCTGCTGGGCGATCCGCTGCTGCTCCAGCGCCGTGGCGAGGTTCGCCTGAGCGACCTGCAGTTGATGCTGTGCGCGCAGCAGATTGTAATAGATCGTATCGGCGCGCAGCGAGCGGTCGTTGCGGATGCGCTGCACTTGGAACTGATCGGAAAGCTTTTGCAGCGTCGCCTGATCCGTCGCCGCCTTGATTTGTCCCGTCAAGTCGATGCGCTGGGAAATCCCTAGCTCCAGCGTCTCCGTATGCGTACCGAGAACCTGGACGGGCGCACTGCCGCCGATCGCCACTTTGGTGGCCTGATCGAACTTGGTCGCCGAAGCGCGCCCCTCGATGCTCGGCTTTCCGGCATCGGCCGCTTGATTCGCGCGCTTTTGATCGATTTCGACGTTGCGCCGGGCAATCTGCAAGTCGCTGCTGCTTTCAAACGCCGCAGCGATCGTCTTACGCAAATCCCAGGTCGTTCCCTTGACGCCGGTTAGTGTGGAGCCCGTCGCGCCCTGCGTTGTGTTATCCCCAGCCAGCCCGGGCGCGGCGCCGTTGGCTCCCGTCACTCCGGTTGCGTTGGTTGGGGCCGTTCCCGCATTGGGAGAGTTCGTCGCCGCAGGTCCGTTCGCGGCGCCCTCACCGGCGGCCCCGGTGTTGGACCCGGGCGCTCCAGAAACTCCGGCGCCCGCCGCGCCGGCGCTGCCTGCATTCGCTCCCGGCGCTGCTGCTCCGGCGCCGTTTCCCGCGCCATTGCCAGCGGCTGCTCCAGCGTTGCCGCCCGCATTCCCCGCGCCGTTGCCCTGCTGAGCCCATGCGGCCGAGCCGCCGGTGATGACGGATACGCCCAGAATCGCCGCGGCGATCTCACTCAGCAGTACCTTCTTCAATCTTGTCTGTGCATTTGCCATTAAACTCTGCCTTTTATCATAACCAAAATGCGAAGCGCGCCTCATCGCTTGCGCAAACCGCGCACGACGAGGTCTACGATCAACCCCAGTTCATGCTTCTTTTCTTCCAAATCTGAAACGCAGGGGAAGGGCGGCCAAAATCCCGAGACCATGTACTTCAAGGATCGCGCGGCGGTTATTGTGTCCGGAACGTCAAAAACGTCCTTGCGGTTCCCTTCTTCAAGTACCTGGGCGATCAGCTCCCGCTCCTGCTCGATATACGGCCGCATCCGGGCCTGACTATGAGGACGCACGGCGGCCACCATCTCCTGCGAATGCGGCGACTGGATGCAAATGTTGTGCGTATCCACCATGGGGAGGATTAGCATCTCTTTCAATTTCTCGGCCGGAGTCATCTCTGTGTTTTGCACGACCCCTTGCATCTTACCCAAACAATTTTCTTTGAACTGCGCAACTATTGTCAAAGCGATATCTTCTTTACTGTCGAAGTAAAGATAGACGGTTCCTTTGCCGACACCGGCGTCGGCGGCGATTTCATCAATGGTTGTCTTCTTGAAGCCGTAATGCCAAAGCCGTTCGGACGCTGCTTCTAGAATTTTATGCCGAATATCGGCCTGCTGTACACGCGCCATAACTACCACGCTCCTACTGACTGGTGACTGGAATACTACTCTGGTCATTTATATACCCCTGCCCGAACGCGCTTGTCAAGCTGGTATCATAAATTTTATACAAAGTTTTTTTGGATGAGAGTGAAAGTGAGGATAAAGCAATGACGATCCGTCAGGAACTCAGCTCATGCGAGTATTACCATGTCGGCTCTTTTACCACTGAGCGGTTTCAGGGCAATCCCGCTGGAGTGATCCTGGCGCGCGAACTGCCGCCGGAAGATACGATGCTGCACATCGCCGGCGAGCTGCAGTTAGAAAGCGCATTCGCCGCGCCTTCGGACAGCGGTGATTACGACTACGATGTTGTTTACTGCACGGGTGTGACTCGAATACCCCTATGTGGCCACGACACCATCGCTTTGGGCGCGGTGCTGGCCCAAAGAGGCGAATTACCCATCGGGGGAACGCTGCGAATCCAGACAGATGTTGGCGTACTGACATTGGAGCATGGGGAAGAAGGGTGGACCCGAATGTCTCAGGCCCCGCCGAACTTCGGGAAGATGGCTGATTCTCGTTCGCTAGCCGACGTATTAGGTATTGACAGCGCTATGCTGGTGGGGCTGCCTCCGCAGGTCATCTCCACCGGCACGCCATTCTTGATTGCGGCAGTTCGGGACCAGACGGTTTTGGATGCACTGGGCGAGGGAACTGATCGGCTTGCCGAATTTCTCGCGGCGCTGCCGGAAAATCCCGTTGGTCTCTACTGCTGGGCGCAGTCCGATCTTACGCTGAACGCCGGCGAAATCCGCACGCGCTGCTTTTGTCCAGGCGCGGGTCTGCCGGAAGACCCGGCGACAGGATCAGCGAGCGGGGCGTTTGGCGCATATTTAGTGAAGCATAGTCTTGCGGAGCCCGGAACGATATCCATCTGGCAGGGAAATCGCCAGACACGCACGGGACGCCTGCGTGTGGAATGTGATGGAGAGCGTGTACGTGTGAGCGGGCAGGGGACA
>JAOQAA010000029.1 GCA_025963815.1 Capsulimonas sp. | reverse complement strand
CTTCCGTCATTGCTCGATGATGACCTTTCCCGTGTTTCCGCCAAAGAACAGCTCAAAGGCGTGCTGAATTTCACCAACGCTAAACTTGTGCGTGATGATTTGGTTCAGATAATCTTTATGCGCCCGCAGCAGTTCCAGGTTGCCCGACAGCTCATTATATGCGAAGTACTCGCTTCCGATCAGGGTCATTTCCCGGAATACGAAATCGCTGTAAAGGCTCTTGATGGACAAGCCGCCGCCGTGCGCGACGCTGACCAGGACGCCTCGATGCGCGAGCAGCGCCATGCTCTCATCGCGCACCCGCTCCTGGCCGGCGGCGTCGAACACGACATCCGGCGCTTCCAGGCCATGCCGATGCATTCCTTCGGCGAGCGACATTTCGGTCGCGAGGACCGGAAGTCCTCCCATCTTCTCGGCCAGGGCAAGCCGGTAAGGGACGACATCGGAGAGAACCACCGGGATCTCGTCGCCCAGCATCAGCTTCACCATCGCCAGTAGGCCCAGACCGATCGGGCCGGCGCCGGGAATCAAGATGGACTGAATGTCCTTGTGGACCAGGGAAGCGCGACGGATGGCGTGGCCCCCCGTCCCCATGATGTCCAGCAGCAGTGTCGCCTCCGTCGGCGTCACGTCGGACGGCACGGGGAAGAAGATACTCTCGTAGACCAGTTCGTAGACCCCATAACCGCCGTCGCGATTGAAGCCCATATCGCCCCGCTTTGCGAGACACTGGTTCGTGTAGCCCTGCACACACGAGCGGCACTCACCGCAGAAGTCCATCAAAAAGATCCCGCCCGGCGTCCCTACGGGAGTCTTGGTCCCAGGGCCGGCGGCGACCACGACGCCGGCGGCTTCATGGCCAGGCGTGACATCCGTGCCGTCACAGAACTGGCCGCGCTCCGAGCCGCAGAGTGCGTTGGCCTTGACTTCGATCAACAACTGCCCAGGGCCGGGCTGCGGCACGGCCTTCGTCGTCGTAGCGATCCGGCGGCCGCCCACGAAATGCGGGACGGTAACTTCCTGGGGGATCGTATTCATAACGTTTCTCCTTGTCTCGACAATGCAAAATTCTATGCGATACTATAGCACAGATTACGCTCTTTATTATTTATACTGGTCAAAATAATCAAATAATATCTTAATATTTGCTCATTATAGAATAATACGATCACTATTTTCAAAAAAATCTTGACGTGTCGCGATTCTTGTCCTATACTGAGTTCGTTCCCGTGTCTTCTGCGGCGCGGGATCAGAATAAAGCGTATTATCTATACAGAACAAGAGGCAAAATGAAGAAGAAATTAGGGTTCACGCTGATTGAACTACTCGTTGTGATCGCAATAATCGCGATTCTTGCGGCAATCTTATTCCCCGTCTTCGCCAAGGCGCGTGAGAAGGCTCGGCAGATTAGCTGCACTTCCAACATGAAGCAGATCGGCCTGGGGCTGCTCCAGTACGTCCAGGACAACGACGAAACCTGGCCAACATCCACTTACGGCGGCAATCCGCAAAAGGCGCGCGGCTGGGCCGGCAAGGTCTATCCCTATTTGAAAAGTGTCGGCGTCTATAAGTGTCCAGATGAGTCGGCCTCTGTCTCCGTCAGTGGCGGCGTGACCTATTACCCCACTTCTTACGGACTGAACGCCAATCTGGATGGCCAGACCAACGGCGGCAAGCTCGCCGCGGATAACTCACCGGCGAAAACCGTGCTGCTGTTCGAATGCGAAGGGCAGGGAGCGGATTTGCTCAGCCCGCTGGAAACCAACTCCGCTGGAGGATGGGGGCCGGATCGCTGCGCGGGATATCTGGATCAGGCTGGACCGAATATCGCCTACTCCAGCGGGCCGATGGGTAATCCCGTTCCCGCGTCGAATGGGTGCGGCTTGCCGGCGAAGGGTTACTGGGTTTCCGCCACCGGACGTCACACCGATCTCTCCAACTTTGCGATGGCCGACGGCCATGTGAAAGCATTGCGCGGCACATCAGTGTCGCCTGGGCAATCGGCGTCCATCGAGACAGATCCCCAATATAATGACGGCGGCGGCACAACGCATTCCGCAGGGACCGGCGTCTCCGGATTCGGGGCCACGTTCAGCCATATTTAACAGTCCAAGTCACAGCGAATTCTGCCGGGAGCCTGGGGATTTATTCCCCAGGCTCCTTTGCATTCCCAATACCCCCGCTTGCTTCCGAGTGCTCATTGATAGGTATAATGGCCATAAGGAAAAATCATGGCTGTTAGAAAGCAAGTGGCGAGCCGGCGACGACAGGAAATCTTACAAGATCTGCTGTTAGCGGGGGATGTCTCGGTCAACGATCTGGCCGAACAATTGGGGGTTTCCGCAACGACCGTGCGGCGCAGCCTGCGCAGTCTGGAGGAGCAAGGTCTCCTGCGGCGGCGGCATGGCGGCGCGGTTCCGATCGAGTCATCGCTGTACGAACACTTCCGGTACGATGCAGACTTTCAGGAACGCGACCAGCTCTACGCGGACGAAAAACGCCGGATCGGTCTGGCGGCCAGCGAACACGTCAAGGACGGCGATATCGTTGCTTTGAGCGCCGGCACCACCACCACCCAGATCGCGCGCGCTCTCAAGCTGCGCAAAGATGTGACCATCGTCACCAACGCCCTGAATATCGCGATGGAGCTAGCCCGTTCCGCCACGCTGCGCGTGCTGCTGACCGGCGGCTATGTGAGCGGCGGCTGGTTTTCCGTCCTCGGCCCCACCAGCCTGGAGACGATCGCCGATACCCCGATTGATATCACCTTCATCGGCGTGGACGGCATCGAACCCAAATCCGGCCTCACCGCGAACCATCCCGATGAAGCGGATGTGAACGCGGCCATGATCCGTCAGGCCCGCCGCAAAGTTGTGGTCGCGGATCACAGCAAACTGGGCCGGACTGCGGACGCGTTCGTCTGCCCTTTGCACGCCATTGATCTCATCATCACCGATTCCGGCGCGACCGAAGAAGCCCTCGCCCCCTTCCGCAGCAAGAAAATCTCCATTCAGCAAGCCTGAGCGCTCACCTCCTAGCGAGATGGCGCTCTTGGAACGCCAGCCAGTTAAAAATGCTCATTTGATTCAAAAACGCTCATATTAACAATGTCAATATTCTATTTTTGATTGATTTATTGACAAACACGCGATTCTCTGGTATTTTAGGAATATACGCAAGTCTTTCGTACAAGGTCAGGAGAAAATATCATGGATCGCCTAACTTATTTGTCGCTAAAGCCCAGGTCTGGCTTTACTCTTATCGAGCTTCTCGTCGTTATTGCAATCATCGCAATTCTCGCCGCAATCTTATTCCCCGTCTTCGCCAAGGCGCGTGAGAAGGCACGGCAAATTTCATGCGCCTCCAACTAG
>JAOQAA010000014.1 GCA_025963815.1 Capsulimonas sp. | reverse complement strand
ACGCATTCGATCTCTACGCGCCCGCCGGCCGCTAAAAGCGCCATGGGGTGAGTGGGCGATCGACTGCTATTTAGTGGTGGACTTGGCGGCTGGAAACGTCGGACTTGCCATGCGAGTTCGAGGGGTTTTGGGTCCAGCGGTGATCGGCGTCCTCAGCGGGCGCGCGGTCATCCCAGTCGTCCGCAACGGGACGAGCGCCGTATTGAGTACGGACTTCTTGCTTCTGTGTATTTAAAGCGGCGTCGTACAGGGCTTCCGCCTGTGCGGGCGGAATATGCATAAGAGGCTGTTTCATAAAGACCTCCTCGTCTTAAATGAGCCATTTTCATTATACCGGCGATTTTCCGGGTTTTTCATATTGGGTTGCCAAATTTCGACTTATTTTGCCGAATCTTTCGGCTTCCATGGACGATTATTAATGATTATCGGTGAATTCTGATAATATCTGTATCCCAAGCGAGCAAACATGCAAGAAACGCCGACGATGACCCGCGAAGATCTGGATGCTCGCCTGGATGCCTTGCCCGCCGGATCGGCCGTTATGGTCATCGGCGGTGTAGACACGGGTAAGTCGACCTTCGTGCGCGAGACGCTTTTGCGGCGGTTCGCCGCCGGCGCCTCCGTCGGCGTTCTCGACTGCGATCTCGGGCAGGGAGAGGTCGGCCCGCCGGCGACGGTCGCTGCGGCGATCACCCCGGCTCCGGGAAGCGCGGAAGTGCGCGGGCTTCGGCAGCTGGACCCAGTCGGCGCATACTTCGTCGGCGTCAACAACCCAATACGCCATGTTCTCTCCCTCAGCGTCGGCGCCAGCCAGATGATGCGTCTGCTCCAAAAGCGGACTCCAGACCTGATTCTGATCGACAGCGGCGGCCATGTGCGCGGCAGCTCCGCCCGCGAACTGCATCGCCGCGCCGCTGAACTTCTGCAGCCCCAGGTCATCGTGGCGATCGAACGCGGCGATGAGCTGGATTCGCTTGTTTCTCAATTCCGACATCTGCAATCGCCCGAAATTTGGAGAATAGCCCCGAGCCCCGAGGTCGGCCGCAAAACCACAGCGGCGCGCGCCACGCACCGCGCCGCGCGTTTCCAGGCCGCGCTGCTCGACTTCAAGGAGATCGCTGTCTCATTCGACGATGTCGATCTGATCGGGACATGGCTTGGCGCGGGCGTGCCCATGCAAAGGCATCTGATCCAATTTCTCAGCACGTCTCTGCAAGCCCCAATCATGCATGCCGAAACGCTGCCGGGTGGCGCCCTCTATATTGTTGCGAAACGGGAGGGATGGGATACCACAGAGCTTGCGGGGATCGAATCGACCTTCAAGACACGTTCTTTGACGATTGTCGCGGCCCAAATGTTCGCGGGGCTGCTGGTCGGCTTGGTCGATACACACGGAGCGCTGATGGATCTTGGAACGATTGCCCGTATTGACTTTGAACGCCGGACGCTGACGATCCGTTCCCGGACTAAGCGGCCCGCCGCGATCGCGCAGATCTGGTTCGGCAGACTTCGATTGCAGGCCGATGGACGCGAAATCGGGGAGGTTCGTCCAGGAGACTTATAGATCGAATAATATTTAGTTGAAATATTTCAATTGGCGAGCAGGAATGTTTGCGGTCGATGGGGAACAAACGGGAGGCGTCGCAACGATTGCGACAATGCGTCTTCATAAAGCAAAGAATATCGTATAGAGGAGAGAAATCATGGGAAATTTCGTTCCCCAAAAGTCCGACAAGTTTACATTTGGTCTTTGGACCGTGGGCAACCCGGGCGCGGACCCCTTTGGCGGGCCGGTGCGCACGCCGGTCACACCGGTCGAGCGCGTGCATAAGCTCGGCGAACTGGGCGCGTGGGGCGTCAATCTGCACGACAACGACCTGGTGCCGTTCGGGGCGTCCGCGCAGGAGCGGGACAGGATCGTCGCCGAGTTCCAGCAGGCGCTGACCGACAGCGGTGTCGTCGTGCCGATGGCGACCACCAATTTGTTTTCGCATCCCGTCTTTAAAGACGGTGCGTTTACGTCCAACGATCCCAAAGTCCGAGCGTTCGCGCTGCGTAAGACGGTCGAGTCGATCGATCTCGGCGCGGAGCTGGGCGCGAAGATCTATGTCTTCTGGGGCGGCCGCGAAGGCACTGAAGTGGACGCTTCCAAGGACGCCGTTACGGCCCTCAAGCGTTTTCGTGAGGCTCTGGACTTTTTGTCCGAATATACAATCTCCCAGAACTACGGCATGAAGTTCGCTTTGGAACCCAAGCCGAACGAGCCTCGTGGAGATATCTACCTGCCGACGGTCGGCGCGATGCTGGGCTTTATCAGCACGCTGGCGCATCCAGAGATGGTGGGGGTCAATCCTGAGTACGCCCACGACACCATCGCGGGCCTGAACTTCTACCACGCCGTGGCGCAGGCGCTGGAGATGGGCAAGCTGTTCCATATCGACCTCAACGGCCAGAAGCCGGGCCGGTTCGATCAGGACCTGCGATTCGGCCAGGAAGATTATAAGTCGAACTTCTTCTTGGTGAAGCTGCTGGAAGACTACAAGTACGACGGTCCGAAGCACTTCGACGCCCACGCCCTGCGTACGAGCGACCCGGCCGATGTCTGGGAGTTCGCCAAGGGCTGTATGCGCTCGTATTTGATCTTGAAGGAAAAGGCGCAGCAATTCAACGCGGATCCCGAAATCCAGGCGCTACTTCAAGAGATCAATGCCGGCGACAGCGCGGCCGATGCTGTCCTCAGCGCCGGCTACTCCACCGAGAATCTCGCTGCCTTGAAGTCCCTGGATCTCGATCCGGAAGCGCTCGCGCTCAAGCCTCTTCCTTATGAGAAACTCGACCAATTGACCTTCGAACTTCTCTTGGGCGTTCGGTAATCTCCTCCAAACGATGGCGCCGATCCTGGGATCGGCGCCATCGTCCTCAATCCAGTAAATCGTTTCGAAGCAAGCGTGATGCTCCCATTGTATCGGTCGTGGTGAGAGTGACGCATTGACATTTGGCCCCTTTCGTCAGGTATACTATGGCGAAAAGCGATAGGGGTAGCGAAGTTTTGGAACAGACGATCACGTTGGGTGGAAACAAAAAAGCGCGACGCGTCTATGGGTTTGATGAAGTGGCGCTGGCGCCTTCCGCTCTTTCAGTGGATCCGCGCGATGTTGACGCGAGCTGGGAACTTGGTAAGCACCGCTTCTCCATTCCTGTCATCGCCAGTGCGCTGGACGCCGCAGTCCATCCCGCCCTCGCCGTCGAGATGTCCCGTCTCGGCGGTTTTGCTGTCTTAAATGGAGACGGCGTACAGACGCGTTACGAAGATGCCGAAGCCATTCTGCAGGAGATCGCGGAAGCGCCCTCCGAAGGCATCGTACAAAAAATTCAGACCATTTACGCGGAGCCGATCAAGGAAGAATTGATCGCCCGCCGCGTTCAAGAAATCAAGTCCGCTGGCGGTATTTGCGCCATCTCTTCCGTTCCCGCGACCGCGCCGCATGTGGCGCGCGCCGCCGTGGAGGCGGGCTGCGACATCTTCGTTGTGGCCAGCCAGGTGACGAGCGTTCGTCATTACTCCACGCATACCGAGGTCGTCGATCTCGTGAAGTTTATCCAAGATTCTCCGATCCCCGTGATCGTCGGCAACTGCGTTGGCTATGGCGCTGCGCTGGAGCTGATGGAAGCGGGCGCGGCGGCCGTTCTGGTCGGCGTCGGCCCTGGAGCGATCTGTACAACGCGCCTTGTTCTTGGCCTCGGAGTTCCACAGGTGACGGCGACGGCCGACTGCGCCGCTGCTCGTGATTTCTACTTCGAACGCACCGGCAAGTATGTCCCGATCATCACCGATGGCGGCATGCGCACCGGCGGCGATATCTCCAAAGCGATTGCGAGCGGCGCTGACGCCGTGATGCTGGGCTCCAGTATCGCCGCCGCTGAAGAAGCGCCCGCGCGGGGTTACTCGTGGGGAATGTCGACGTCCAGCGCCGACCTGCCGCGCGGAACCCGC
>JAOQAA010000721.1 GCA_025963815.1 Capsulimonas sp. | reverse complement strand
GGTTTACGCTGGCGGCGACCGGTAAGACGATGCTCAGCGGCGTTCCGGCTCGGTATCTCAGCGCCACCTATCGCCTGACGCCCAAAGGCGCGGTTTGGAAGATCCGGCAGGTGATCGTGGTCCGGGGGCGGCTTCGCACCACCGTGACATACGCCGCCCCGGCCGCCAGCTTCGCCAAGGCCCAACCGGTGTTTAGCAAGCTGCTCGCCAGTTTCCGTTTTGGAGCGGTGGAGCTTCCTACGTATCGCAGCGACAAAGGCTATCAGCTGACGCCCGCCGCGGGCTGGACGGCGCAGCTGCCGCAAGTGATGGGTGGGGACGTGCATTTCGTGGAGCCAGGAGTGCATGCCTATCCGTCGAACCTCGGCGTGCATGTCGCGGACGTCTCGCCGCCGATGACCATCGACGACCTGACCGCGCACCGCGCGCAGATCGAGGCCGGGCTCGCCAAGGAGGCGCAGTACGTCCCGCTGGAGAATGGGGTGGAGACGATCGCGGGAGAGAAGGCCATGTTTATCATCGCACAGCTCAAGAACCCGCAGATTCCCACTCTTCTGCGGGTGCGCCTGGAGTTCGTGCCGCACGGCGGCAAGCTTTACCGATTTTCAGCGCTGTGTCCGGACGCCGATCATGCGCAGTATGAAGAGACATTCAAAGCGATGATTCAATCGGTGAAGTGGACGGATGCGCATTAAGATTTGGCCATGATCCGGTGCTTTGCCCGTCGCCGCTGCGCCGGCCAGGGCGCGTGGGCAAGGACGGCGAGGCTGCCGCCGATCATGGTGTCGAGGGCGCGGGCCGCAATGACGTGCATTTCGGGAAGACCGGCAATGGCGAGCTGGAACACGATGTACGATGTGATGCAGACGGCGTACAGGGCGTAATTGACGCGCAGCAACGTGAAGCAGAGCCAGGCGAAGAGAACGACAAGAATCATCAGCACGGCGGGACCGGGGCGAAGCGTGGCGGCGATCAATGTCGCGACACCCGCGCCGACCAGGGTGCCGCCGATACGCGCCAGTCCCCGAGTGAACGTCTGATGAAAATCGGACTTGAGCACGAGCAGTGCGGTCATTGGGACCCAGTAGCCGTTGGTCAGATGCAGCAGCCGTGCGATTGCCGCCGCCATCGCGAGCGTGATCGCCAGGCGCAGCGCTTCTTTCCCGACTTCCGAGCGTGGGTGGATGTGTTCTCGCATCGTACGCAGCGCCGATGTGACGGTTTGAACAAGACCCACGCTGCGCTGAGCGTTTTGCGTGGGCGCTTCATTTGCCTTCGCGCTCTCAAAGCGCCAGAACGCCATGACGATCGCGGCCTGCAATAGTCCTCCTCCGAAGACAAGGAAAGCGCGCAGGAGCGCTTCGTGTAAACCCGTTGGGAAATTGCTCGCGGTGAGCGCGAAGATCACGCATTGCAGGCCGATCCACCAGGCGCCCGTACTGAGCGCCGTGAGCAGGCCGCAGGCGAAGCCCCAAACGGCGGCGACTGCGACAAACCCCGGATCGGAATGCCCGATCATCGACCCCGCGAATGCGGACAGAGCGGTTCCAACGCTCGCGAGCAGCATCGGCGCGGAGCGTGATCCGCGCAGCCGTTCGAACGAGCCGAAGCCGGCCGTGAGCGCGCCTGCCGACGCGACCATGCCGGCGGCGTGCTGTCCGGTCGCGAAGCCGGCTGCGAGGGTCAGAACGATCGCGATCAAGCAGCGCAGCGCCGGTCCCGCCGCGAGTTCCGACGAATTCCACTTCCACGTCGCCTTCGCTGCTTTGCGCAGCGCCACTCTGCGCTTTCCTCGCTTCATCGTCGTCCTCTCGGCCGCGCACCTGTGTCTACTCAGAGTCTGGCGACCAGGATCAGAGTACCCATCTTATGCGGCGCCGGGGTCAATCCCCGTCGTGATGGCTTTCCAGTGCGCCTGATCGTACGGACGAATTGCCTCTTCATCGCCCCGATGCGCCTTGCTGGCCCACTCGGCGTCGCTGATCAATGCGCGGGCGAGCGCCACGGCTTCGGCATGGCCCGTCGCCACGTAATCCGAGGCGTTGTCCGGCGTCAGGAAGTTTCCAGCGACCAGACGCGGCTTGTCTGAGAACTTCGCAACCCAATCGGGAAGCCAGATGTCCGTGCCGAAGTAACCGCGACGGGACTCATGCCAACAGCTGATATCCCACACGTCCACGCCTGCGGCTTCCAGCGCGTGAAGAAATTCCGCAAGAGAGTCTGGAGTGACCGGGTTGTCGGCAGCGGAGGGATCGTCGGAGTGAACGCTGAACCGATAGAGCAGGGGAACATTGGGGCCGATCGCCTCGCGCACGGCTTTGGTCACGGCGGCGGGGAATGCTGTCAACTCGCCCCATTTGTCCGTGCGATGGTTGACGTCGCCGCGCCAGAATTGATGGAGCAGATAGCTGTGCGCGCCGTGTAATTCCACGAAGTCGCAGCCGGCTTCGATGCTCCGCCGTGCGCCGTCCGCAAAGTCCTGAATAGTTTGCTCGATTTCACCTCCGGTCATTGCACGCGCTTGATCGAAGTCGCCCCGCTTCCACTCGGACGACGACAGCGGCTGATGCCCCAGCAGACTCTCATGACTGGACGCGCCTCCATGAAAGAGCTGCGGTCCAAAGAGCGCGCCGCTCGCATGCGCCGCTTCCACGCATTCGCGCCATCCTTCGGTGTAGCTATTATCGGCAATCCCCACAGCGTTTGGCCACCCACGGCCGTTCTGCGCCACGAATACGGCCGCGCCGACGATCGCGCCGACCCCGCCCGCCGCGCGTCGGCGGTACCACTCGACGATCCAGGGGGTGATATGGCCCGATTCCGTCGCCTGATTTAATGTCATCGGCCCCATGACGATGCGATTGGGCGCCGTGACCCCATGGGCGAGCGGGAAGGGCGTAAATAGGTTATCGTACATTGGGTGGGTATCCTTGGCGTAGCTGTCTTAAAGATGCAACAGCGTGTGTATGGATATGGGTTCCGGGAGGATTAACAAGCACACAAAACAAAACAGCCGCCTCGCGATTGCGAGGCGGCTGTTTTTGTGAACGAAGGCTTACTTGAGGCCGATGTTCGGGAAGCCGGGCTGGCCGTCGAAGGTGTAGAGGTTCTCGGTCTTGATGACGTCGAGACCGCCGCCGGTGACGCTGGTCAGCAGGGCGATAATCGCCGCATGGTCGATCTTCGCGCCTTCGGTTGCCAGGAAGCGGGCGCGGTAGTGGTCCACAACGAACGTCTCGGAGACGCCGCCGGGGTACACGCGGGCGCCGCGGTTGGTGATGACGCTCAGCTTCAGCGCGTCCGTGCCGAGGGTGGCCAACTGGTCGCCCAGTTCGTTGGGCGTGCCGGCGCGGTAGTCGAGGAACACATCGACGCCCACAGCGACCTTCTCCTCGATCTTGGAGGGGCTGGCGACGGGGATCTTGAACGGTTCGGCGGCGGCGTTGTAGGAAACAGCCTTGAGCGTTTCGGGCTTCTGGCCGAGGCGGGCGACGACGGCTTCCGCAAACTCGCGGGTGCCGACCTTCTCCTTGGAGACGCCTTCCTTGAAGATGTCATAGGTGTGGACGCCGTCTTCGACGGTGCGCAGCCACGCGTTGTGAACCTTCTCGGCGATGTCGGCCTGACCGATGTGCACCAGCATCAAAATGGCGCCCAGCAGCAGACCCGACGGGTTCGCCAGATTCTGGCCGGCGCGGCGCGGCGCGGAGCCGTGGATCGCTTCGAACATGGCGCCCTGCGCGCCGATATTCGCCGATCCGGCAAGGCCGACGGAGCCGGCGATCTGCGCGGCGACGTCGGAAAGGATATCGCCGTAGAGGTTCGGCATGACGATCACGTCGAAGTTCTCGGGCGTGTCCGCCATCTTCGCGGCGCCGATGTCGACGATCCAATGCTCGTTCTCGATCTCGGGATACTCGACTGCGATCTCGTCAAAGACCTTATGGAAGAGACCGTCGGTCATCTTCATAATGTTGTCTTTGGAGAAACACGTGACTTTCTTACGGCCATTAAACTTCGCGTACTCAAACGCGTAGCGCACGATCTTCTCGCAGCCGGGGCGGGAGATCAGCTTGAGGCACTGCACGACATCGTTGGTCTGGCGGTGTTCGATCCCCGTGTAGGTGTCTTCCTCGTTCTCGCGAACGATGACGACATCCATGACCGGATGCTTCGTCTTGATGAACGGGGCGTAGGAGACGCAGGGACGCACGTTGGCGAAGAGGCCTAGCATGGTGCGCGCGGTGACGTTCAGGCTCTTGTAGCCTCCGCCCTGCGGGGTGGTGATCGGGGCCTTCAGGAAGACCTTGGTGCGGCGCAGGGATTCCCACGCGCTCGGCTCGATACCGGCCGGATTGCCGCGCAGGTAAACCTGTTCGCCGATCTCGACTTCCTCGATCTCCAGACGCGCGCCGGCCGCTTCCAGGATGTGCAGGGTGGCGTCCATGATCTCAGGACCAATCCCGTCGCCTTTAGCGACCGTTATCGGAGTTTTCTCAGACATTGAATATCCTCGGGTTGAAAATTTTAGATGGCGGAGGCGGCTTTGCAGCGCCGTTTTGGCTCCCAACAGTATAGCAAGAGGGGCAAGGGGTTGTCAAGCAATGGAGTGAGAATTGGCCCTATTCGAGACCTATTCCCCCACCGAAGTAAACTTCGGCCTCCCCTTTTCCCAGCAAGGCCCTTCGGGCGGGAAAAGGGGGGCTAACAACTTGCTTCCAGGCGAGTATTCCATGTTGCTCGAAGATTTCAGACAACGCTAAAATCTTCGTAGATCACGCCAAGAGTCGCCTGGATCTCAGTGATGAACGCCCCTTTTTCCGGGCTTTAGCCCTTCACT
>JAOQAA010000709.1 GCA_025963815.1 Capsulimonas sp. | reverse complement strand
AGAAACGCATTGGAGGCATTCTCTCCCAAAACTCGTCGTCATGTGCTCGAATTACTGGAAACGCTGGAAGACGTTCCCAACCCCCACGATCGTCTTCAGCAAATGACGCGCTTTCTTCCCACACTGGCGGCATTCGCAGACGAACACGCCGAACTGTGCGACTGCTGTAGTCCATTGATCGCCTACCTGGCCGAGATGGAAAAATCAGATCCGGAACTCACGGAGCGGCGCTTGCGATGGGGGCTTGACTTCATTGCCGCACACATGAAATCGCGCCATGAAGACTATGACTCTTATGAGGCGTTCCGGCTTGGAGTGCGCATGGCGAAGACGCTCAATCCCAAAGGTGAGACCGCATTCCAGGACATCGTACAGACGGCGATGGCGCACAAGTTCCACCATTCTTACTATGAAGTCACGGATGGTCTGGATCGAGTCCAGCGCGGCTCCTCGCTAGCTGCGGCGCTGGCGCAAAGCTTTCCCAGACAGCCGCAGCGCTGCGCCGACTTGCTGGCGCGCCTGGGGATGACGCAGAGGCTTGGGCCGGAAGTGACGGCTCAGATCAAGGGGATGGAGCCCCAGCAGGAGTGGGACGGCGAGGCGGGATCGGCCTTCCCCGTGATCCTTTGCGCCGACGCGTCATGGCGGCGTATCCTTCAGTCAGCTCCCGAGGTCGCGCCCACCATAAATGCATATCTGCATGCGCGCTGGCTGCTTGGAGAAGTAACAACAGTCCCGCCGGGCGTGCGGCGCGCGCTGGACAGGCGGGATCGGCTGATCGCGGAGTGGGAGTACGCTTCTCAAAAGCAGGAACTGTCGGCGCGAGCGAAGAAAATTGGGGCGCTCCTCTCCGACACCGAAGGCTTACAGACGGAAATCGCTGCGGAGGCGTCCGAGCGCCTGGCGCATGTCAACGCCGAAGCGCAAATCGAGATGGCGGAGAAGTGGATCGTCGACCGATACCGGCGGCGGCTGGAATCCGTGCTTGGACCACTGCCGGATGGACTGGAGTTTGATCCGGACCTGATCAACGCCACCATCCTCACCACAAATATCTCCTTCAACAAGAAACTGCTCAGGAATCTCCTGCGCGCCCAATTGAGCGGAGACAAAGAGTGGCGCGATAGGCATCCCGCAAATCAAAAGTTCCTGGAAACATTGAGAAGCCAGGGGATCGACGCCGGCGTGTGGACTTCGGAGTTTCCCAGAGAACTTGCAGGCCCAGATACCCCCGGCGAAAAGCTCTGTCTTTCGATGGAGCTTGATCCGCTGCAAATTCTTCAGATGGGAAACTATGTGGGGACATGCCTGAGCGTCGGCGGCGCCAACTCCTTCTCCACGGTCGCGAACGCCTGTGAGTGGAACAAGCGCGTGATCTACGCCCGCGACGGCGCGGGGCGCGTGGTGGGTCGTAAGCTCATCGGGATCACGGAGAATTGGACGCTGGTCGGATTTCATGGTTATGCCCGGATGGAGGATGACCAAGGGTCGACCGCTCTGCGCGTGGCGATGGAGGATTACGCCCGGGAATTCGCCCACGCCTGCGGCCTCGCGCTCGCCAACGAGGGAACGGTTCCCCTTCTGCTCGCCGAGCATTGGTACGACGACGGAGCCGTGGCGTGGGGCGCGGTGGGCGATGATGAGGGAGAAGAGGCAGGCGACCACCTATTTGACCACGGAGGCGAGCAGGCAGGCGTCATCACGCAACTCACCGCCAGCCCATGCGTGCACGCCCTCCATGATCCGAGCCATCAGAGCAGACGCGCTCGGATCGATCTCCCGCTTGAGAATGGAGGCCAATCCTTCGGAGCCGAGCAGGCTCGTGCGGTCTGGCCCGGCTTCCGAAAGGCCGTCCGTATAGACCAGGAAACGGTCGCCGGGAGAGAGCGCTCGGCGCTCAGCGTGGAACGGCGCGCCGGAGCCGATCCCGAGCACCGGAGCCGTCGCGGGAAGCATATGCACGGGACCGCCCTCCGCACACTGCAAGATCCCAGGCTCATGGCCGCATGAGACGTAGGTGAGCGTGCGGTCGGCGGCGTCAAAGCATCCGACAAACAGCGTCACGAAGCCGCGCAGCAGATCGTGCGCCACTACGAGGTCGTTTAAGATCGACACAGCCTGCGCAAGATCTTCGTGAAGGTACAGGACGGTCCGGAGCATATTCCGCACCGTGGCGACCTGTGCGGCGGCGGCCAGCCCCTTACCGGACACATCGCCGAGTACGAGAGCCGTCACGCCGTCTTTCAGCGTAAAGACATCGTAGAAGTCTCCGCCAACACTGGCTTCATCCAGCGCGGCGCGATGGAAGTCAGCGACATCGAGACCAGGCGCCGATGACGGCGCCGCCGGATTGAGGGCGTTTTGCAAGTTGTTTGCGATATTCCGCTCACGCTCCAGGGTGCGCGCCGCCTCGGCGGCGGTCCGCGAGGCGGCGGCCACCGATTCCGTGAGCGCGACTTCGTCCCCGGTCCACGCCCGGGCTTCCTGCGACATTGCCACCACCAGGACCGCCACCAGATTCTGGTTCTCGTAAAGCGGCACCCGGATCCCCGATCTCAGACCGAGGCGCAGAAGTTCATCAGCGAGCTCGGGGAAACGGGCGTCCGTGGCGATATCTTCGATCACGAGCGTCTGACCGATCGAGTGTTGATAGGATTGCAGAATCGAATCGTGACTGGACGTTCGATAATCGCCGATCAGCGTGGCGGCGCTGTCGACGCGCCACTCGTCCTTGATCCATGATCGTCCCTGATCGATGTCGTAGAAGACGAAGTAACATCGGTCGGCGCGCAGCGCCGACCCGAGTGCGGCTACTGTCGCCGCCGGGATCTCCTTGGAGTTCGTCGTGCCTCGGATAGTCGCCCCAATCCAGTTGATGAGCCATTCCCGCTCGTACGACGCCGCGAGACGGTCCTGAAGCTCCTTCTGCTCTCGGATATCCTGAAAAACCACCACACCGGTCTCACTGTGGCCGTGCAGCGCCGGGATGATGTCGCCGAATACCAGCAGCGGCCGATCTCCGGCGGGAGTGCTCCAATTGATTTCCATGCCCTGGATACGCTCGCCATGCGCGACACGCGCGGATGGCAGCTGTTCCAGCGGAAGGCGATGGCCGCCCTGATCGTAGCAAGCGTAAACATCACGCCGCTTGTCTTTCAGCAGGGCCGGCACGAGATCGCCTCCCGCCAGCTCATTCGCCTTGCCGTTGGCGAATACAACGCGTCCGGTACCCGGCTCTACGAAGGTCAGGCCAACCGGGAGCAGATTGAGCACAGCTTCGAGCCAATCCTGATGGCTCTTCATCGCCGCCGTCCGCTGCCGCAAATCCGAATCGCGGCGGCGCTCTTCCGAAACATCGCGCAGGATCACCAGGGTGTACATCTCGTCGCGCCAGAGATACGTGGAGACTCTTATCTCCATGTCGAACTCCTCGCCGCCGCGCCGAAGCCCGCGCGTGATGTACATCGTCTCGATCGCCTCTCCGGCGCCGCGCAGGCGAATCCGATCCGCGATCTGCTCGCGCGCCGACGGCGCGATAAAATCGAAAACCGGCAAACCGCTAATTTCCTCAGCGCGATCGTATCCGAACATATTGGCGTAGGCGCGGTTCGCGTAGACATGGACAGCGCCCTTGGAGACGGCGATCGCGTCGTGGCACCGCTCAAGCAGCGTCTGAAAGCGGATTTCGCTTTCGCTGAGAGCTTCCAGCGCCCGGCGCTCGTCGGTGATGTCGCGGCTGTTGACAAGCACGGCCTCGAGATCGCCTGCGGAAGAAAAGATGGGGGTATAGAAATATTGGAAGCGGCGCTGCCCAAACGACGTCAGGGCCTCCATGTCGCTTTGCAGCGTCTGTCCCTCAGCGACAACCTTTCGAAAAACCTGATCGACGTGCTCCGCCAGAGACTCCGGGAGCCCGATTTCGAAGAGGGATTTGCCTAAAACGTCCTCACGCGCTTTGCCAAGCGCACGCAAAGCCGCGTCGCCGACAAAGACATGGCGTCCCTCCAAATCCAAAGCAAAGATAAAATCGGAAAGACTGGCGAGGACGGCTTCTAAGATCTGCGCCTGACGTTCGGCATCGTCGGCGCGAGCCGGACTTGGGCCGGACTTCAGCGTGGGAACAGCATCGATTTGGTCGGGGACGTTCATACGGTTCCTTGGCGCTCTGCTGCGCCTCTCACGTCTCGACTTGGAGCATGCAACGCACCTTTGACGGTAGACGACAGGATGCGTAATATTGTTCCATAAAATCGCTTTTATATCACATCGAGATTGCCTGCCGCAGGTCTCAAGAGCCAATGTGGCCGATATGTACTCTAAATCACGAAAATACAGAGAAGGAGAGAGGGAATCGCTGAGGATCGTTGCGCGCGGCCACAACAGTGAACGCATTCGGGCGATGTGATCTTAGTCTCCATGCTGGAACCCTGCCGATAATGGGACGCAGCGCGTCCGCCCGCCGCAAAGTCCCGAAACGTACGCTCAGGAAATCATCGAAGGCGTCCTTCCCCAGGAAAGCCGTGACCTCTTCGAACAATGGCTCGTGGGAAAAGAAGGAACTAAACAGGCGAAATTCGTCGAGCGACTTCTTATATTAACAGACTAGCTTACTATTACAACGCAATATTAACAGACAGTAACAAAAAAAAAATTCAAATCCTTGCTGAATACAATAAAGGCGCCGTATAATAAAGATGTCCGCAGCCGGATGCCTTTATTTCGTTTTAATTGTGACCTAAGACGCAGATTCCGCCCGTCGTGTTCATACTCCTCTGATTAAACGCCGCAGTCGTCCCGCTCTTATCTTGCGTGCAACTGTTCCGATTAGACTGTAGCGCGATTACAACAAAGACAACAATCAAGGAGTACTAAATTTTGACAACCCTCCGACAAACCTAATCAGGCAAACACACTGGAGCATTCTGCAGTTCCTTGCAGAATGCTCCAATAATACCGTTGGACTATGGATTGACACTGCGTCAATCTATGATCTAACTGTATGCGACAGCGCACGTCTGCGTTGTCATGCAAACCACTGAAATATACGTTTGCTCCCCAGGAGTTCTATCAATATGTCACTTCGCAATACCCTGGTCGCTTTGGCGGCTCTGGGCGCTTTCGGTATGCAGCCGGGCGCCCACGCTCAGGCGCCCGATCAAATCGTTTACGATGACAGTCTTCAAAACGGCTGGCAAAATTACGGCTGGGCGACACTAAATTACGCCAGCACAGCCGCCGCCCAGTCCGGAAGCACCTCTATCAGTGTGGCCGCAGGCGGTTATCAGGCGCTTTACGTGCACCATACCGCCATCGACAGCAGCAACTACACCGCCCTCACCTTTTGGATTAACGGTGGGGCTACAGGCGGCCAGAAAGTCACTGTTTACGGAACGCTGAACGGCGCGCAGAAGACGGGCGTGCTTCTGGCTCCGCTCGCGGCGAACACTTGGACCAAGGTGACGATCCCTCTCACCGCACTCGCCGTCGACGACAAACTCACGCTCGATGGATTCTGGTTCAGCAATCAGAGCGGCAGCGCCATTCCCACGTTTTATAT
>JAOQAA010000701.1 GCA_025963815.1 Capsulimonas sp. | reverse complement strand
CAGCCCCTTCTCCCAATTCTGGGAGAAGGGGAGCCAGAGTTTTGGGTTAAGAGCTTAAAATCAGAAAATCTCAATTGTATTCGGACTCCCCCTCTCCCAGAATTGGGAGAGGGGGCCGGGGGGTGAGGGCCTTCTTACGCCGCCGCGTTTTCTGAGTGCTGGCCGCTGCTTTGTGCGCCGGCGACGACAATCTGGTTGCGCCCGCCGTGTTTGGCGCGGTAGAGGGCTTGGTCCGCCATGGCGATGAGGGTCTGCATGTCTTGGGTGTCGTCCGGGAAGGTGGCGACGCCGAGACTGATGGTTTTGTAGACCCGTTCGTCTTCGTCATCCGGGTGGCCGGGAAAGACGGCGGAGGCGACGGCGATCCGCAGGCGCTCGGCGGTGCGCCAGGCTTCTTCCTTGGGCGTTTCGGGCATCACGATGATGAACTCTTCGCCTCCCCAGCGGCCGACGATGTCCACACTTCGGACATTTTCACGCAGCAGCGCCGAGAGACGTTTGAGGAGGACGTCGCCTTGTGGGTGTCCGTAGGTATCGTTGTAAATCTTGAAGCCGTCGACATCCAGCAGGATCATGGAGATCGCATGGCCATACCGCTCGGCGCGGCGGTGTTCGGTGAGTAAGACCGAGGTGATATGGCGGCGGTTGTAAAGCCCTGTCAGCTCGTCCGTGACCGATTGATTGTAAACGTCCTGATGCATTCGGATGTTCGCGAGCGTCGTCGCGGTTTGTGTCGCTAGCGACCGGACTCGGGCGATGTCCCGAACGGTGTAGGACTGCGGGGCGTCCCGCTCGTACTGCGCCACACCGATTGTCTCACCGCCGACTACCAAGGGCACGAGCAGAAGGCAGAACGTGGATTCGTCCCGCGCCCCGCCGCGCGCTCCTTCTCGGATAATCTGCGGGGCCTGACGGTCGGCGGCCTTGCCGATCAAGCCTTCGCCAAATCGAATGGTGCTGACGGCGCTTGAGAGGCGGCAGGCGTTCGGCACGGAGCCGGACGATCCGCCTTGCCGGCTGACGCGTTCCAGGCGAGGCTGTGTTTCGTCGGTCAGCCACAGCGTCGCTCGGTCGCAGGCGATCAGCCGCGCGGAAAGCTGGAGGAACCGCTCGGTCAGTCGGTGTGGGTTCGTTTGCGAGAGCGTGACCGCGCTCAGTTTCTCCATGGCGTCGACCTGTTCGCGCAGCATGGCGACCTCGAAGCCGTAATGGGCGATGAGGGCGAGCAGAATCATCAGGCACGCGCAGAGGGCGACATCGCCGATGTTATGCGAGGCGTGATAGGTCAAAACCATCATCAGCGCCACGGGAGCGCAGGCGGTCAGCGCCAGGGCTTCGAGACGCCAATCCGTCGCCGTGCGCGATCGCATCGCCTGCTGAACGGGCTGTACGAAGGGAAGGTTGATTTGGCGCCCGAGGACGTAAATCGCACTGTAGAGAAGACAGGCAAAGGCGATTTGCGGGATGAAAGGCGCCGGCGCCGGGTCGTCCGCCGCGCGCTGCGCGAGATCCCATGCCAGTGTGTGATAAAAGCCTCAGGAGACCAGCGTGGCGAGCGCAAGCCCCGCGCCGCGGTCCAGCGCTCCTCGGCGCGCCGAGGAGATGTCGCGCGTGGCGGCGTAAACGGCGTTCGCAAGAAGGAGCGGGACTACGGCGGCAAACGGGGGCAGCAGCAGCATGGCGCCCAGACCGATGCCGGGCAGCGTGACGACCCTCTGGCCGCGCGGGCCGCTTGCCGGAAAGAGGACCGACAGAACGCTCAGCGCTGTAAACAGCAGAAACAGCAGGCGCGGCGCCTGGGGCGACATCATATGATCGTGCTGGATTGCCAGCAGCGACAGGCCAATAAAAATGACTCCGCACAGAACCCAAATCGGGCGATTGGCGCCGGGGCGCTGCCGCCGAGAGAACTGTGGCTCATCCGCCGCTTCGAAAGAGCGTCCATCAGGATCATCGGCGATGCGTCGCGTCGCCATACGATCCTTCGAAGGAGCCGCTTGTTTGTAGAATTTTGAAGCAATCTGCATCAAATCGGCCGTGATCCTTTTCTCGAGTCCGAAGACGATCCCATTTGTCTTCATTTCTCGCGATCACGAGATTATCCCATGTTTATGATGGAATCTTCTGAACTATTTTCTCCTTCGCGGAGGCCATCCAAATATAAGATAGGCTCCTTCCAAAATATGGAAAGAGCCTAGTGTGGAGTGCTTATGGTTTGTGTAAAGGCTTACTTTAGAAGGGAAGCCCAGGGATTCTGATCTTCTTCTTCGGCTTCTCTTTTTGTTTCTCTTTTTCCGCTTCGATGGCCTGATCCGCCGCTTGCTTCGCGGCCTCCGCCGCAGCGTCCGCGTCCGTTGTGTCGGTCTCGTTCGTCGTTTCGTCGGAGTCGTCCTTGGGCGCTTTGTCGCCCTTCATGAACGAGTTCATCATCTTTTGCTGCTGCTGCTTATTAAATTCGTCTTCGGTTACTTTTTTGTAGTCCGAAGGGACATCAAACAGTGCATCGTCGAGTGTGGCGGTCGAATGTTCACGCAGCTCGCGGGTGAAGAGGGGTTTGTCCTTGGAGTCGTAAAAGACCTGTTTTACGGACATCAGGCCGAACATGTCGCGCAATCCCGCCATATCGCCCTTCATCTCCTGGGTGATCTGGCAGCCTTTGGCGCTGGGGACCACGCGCGATTCGGCGTAGCGTTCGGGACAGTTGAGCCCCGCCTTGATTGGAGCCATCCAGAGCTCCATCTTCATCGTGTTGTCGTCGTTCCCCGCGCATCCGGAGGACTGCGTGCGGAAGGTGATCATGGCGTGGCGCGCCATGACGTCGGCGACCTTTTCCTTCTCCAGCTCCTTTGCCGTGAAGGTCATGGTGATCTTGCCGGTTCCGCCGCCGGCGCCCTGGTCGTCCGCTTTATGTCGCCGCATTGACTCGGAGGGCGTCAAACTTCCGGCCATCAATGATCCGATGGGGGAAACCGTGTAGATTTTCAAATCGGAATCGAGCTTGATCTCCTGATGCTTGTCGCACTGGGTGATTGTCGTGGTGGTCATTTTCATCGGCCCGAAGTTCATCGCGGTTTCTTCGCGCTCGCGCATGTCTTTCAGGAATGTCGTGGTGCGCATGGAGCCGTCCATCGCCGGCCCCCCCGCGTCCGCGTCGGCTTTGGCGCCGGCCATCTTCATTTCCATCGTATAGCGCACATCCGCGTGGCTTATAGATGGAAGCAGCGCCGCAGCGGCGATCAGCGCCAGCGAACAGGGAAGTTTGTATTTTGAAATTTGGGTGGGCATAACAGACTCTCCTCCAACAGTGGGTTGGGTGGACGCCCGAGAGCCAGCGTGCGTCCACCCAGGATGTTCGCGGAGACGTGGGGAAAGTCCTGCTATCGGTCAATCAGCGGCAGCACCATGCTGGGGGTGGGGACGTGGTGCTCGGTTCCGATGGAGACGACGCTGGTGCCGACGGCGAAGTATTCGATGACGTGGCTGCCCCAGCCGTGCGAGTTTTCGTGCACGGAGGCGCCGACGACGCCGTCCGCGCCGATCTGTTCGGCTTCGCTCTGCATACGCGCCACGGACAGCTCGCGGGCGTCGTAGATCGCCTGGGTGTAGGTCGGCATCTCCACGTTTTGGCCGATCTGCGAGAACCAAGCTTTAATCCCCTGGTAACCCACATGGTAGACGCAGTTGCCCATCACAAAGGAGAGCGGCCGGTAGCCCGCCTTGGCGAGTGTCCAGAAGTCCTGTCCACTGAGGTCTGAGGTGAACGGGCGCCCGTTCGGCGTCCGGAAGTTGCCGCCGGTGCGCGACTTGACCGCCGTACCGACCGCGACAAACTCCGCGAGGTTCTCGCCCCATTCCTGGCGGCCGATTTCGAGGCGGACGCCCACGATGCCGTCGGCGCCCAGCATGTCGGCTTCTTCCTCCATACGCGTCATCGCCAGATCCCGCGCGTGGTACATGGCCTGTGTCAGCGTGTCCAGCTCCATGCTCTGGTTGAGGGCGGGCTTCTGCCAGCCGATATGATAGATCGACGAGCCGAAGACGAGACCGACGGGGTCGAAGCCGGCTTCTTTGACGAGGAGAAATTCATTGACGGAAAGATCGCTGGTGAAGAGACCTTTTTTGTTCGCGCCGGGGAGCATGGCGGCGAGGCGGCCGCGGGCGCTGGCGGGAAGACCTTCTTGGGAACCGGGAACGTAAGGATCGGGCATGAAAATTCTCCTTTTTGAGTGGGAGCGCATTGCGCGAGGGATTGGTTCCCGGCGAGGGACGTCGGAGGGATTACTCCAGCAGCCGGCGCATGGCCGCCATCGCCGCTTCGTCGGACACGGCGCGGCCAGCGACGTCTTCCGAAAGGGCGGTGAGCCATTGATGGATCGGGAGCTCCTCGGATTTCAGGCGAATGCCGCGCACGATTTTCTCGCGCCGTGTGGCGAGCGTTCCCCGGTTGTCCTCGATCACATAGACGCTCTCGCCGATCGTCGACGTAACGCGCGTCACGGGCTTGTTCTTTCGGAACAGTCCGCCGGCGCGTTCGACGCGCGTTTCGGCGGGCAGGGCGCCTTCCAGGAACACGGCGATCAGCGGCAAAAAGCCCTGCGCGTCCTGGCGGTACATCTGTGACAGGGCGCCGGAGACGCCGAGGGAAGAAAAGTCGATCTCACTGTCCATATTGGACGCATGATACCCAATCGCACGGGAATTACACGCCGCTTCGCGCGAAGAGCAAAAACAACCGCCACGCGGAAGACGACGGGGTTATCTTTCGTGTGGCGGCTGCGCGGGGGATTAAGTTGTAATGAGAGCGCTAGAAGGATCGAGATGGCGCGTTCGTGAGCCGATCGCGGCGTCCCGACTAGTGGACGGTATGGACTTCGCCCGTCAGAGAGTCAAACGTGTGGGTCAGGAAATACGAGCGCAAGGCTGCGACGATCTGCTCGCTCGGATCCAGTTCCCAGGATGTGGACATCAGCGCCGAAGCATCGGCGGCCGGAGTGCGCGCCCCTGTATCCTCATGATGAGAGGCCGAGTTGCGGCAGTTGTTCAGTCGTTCTTTGTGTGTCGCCATCGAATAAAAGCCCTCCGCATTTAATTTACCCGCGAACTGGAGGGTAGAGCGCCGGTAGATATACCGGAAAATGCGTTCAGAGGAACAAAAAATTTCGTTAGGCTGTTAAAAACGCGCTCAAATCCCCTTTTCGCCGATCCAAATTGTCTCGACGGTGGAGAATTGCTCCGTCAATATTTCCGCCATGCGCCGCATGCCGGGCGCCTCCGTGGCGTCGTGTCCGGCGTCCAGCAGAGCCAGTCCGCGCGCGGCGGCGTCGAGAAACTCATGGTGGCGGACGTCGCTGGTGACATAGGCGTCTGCGCCGGCCGCGAGGACATCATTCATCAGAAATGCGCCCGCGCCGCCACAGACCGCGACCCGCGCAACTTTTTTGCCGCCGGCGGGTCTGTTGATACGGAGGGCGTTCGTTCCCGTCCCGTCCAGCCGCTCCGCGACCCAGTCGAAGAACTCGTCCACACTGAGCGCCGCCGGCAGGTCGCCCAAACGGGGCAGCGTTTTCGCGCCTTCATGCCCAAGCGGCAGGATGTTCCGAAGGCCGAGCGTATGGGCGAGCGTATCGTTGATGCCCCCTTGCGCGCGGTCCCAGTTCGTGTGCATCGCGTAGAGTGCGATGTTATGCTTCACGAGCGTGACGGCAGCGGCGGAGATTGGGTCGGCGTCTGGATCGATGCGCTTCAGGGGATGGTAGAGCAGGGGATGGTGGGCGACGATCAGATCCACCCGCGCCTCCGCCGCCCGCCGGGCGGCGTCCGGCGTGAGATCCAGACAGACGCCGATACGCGCCACGTCCTGCGCCTCCGGCGACGTGATGAGAAGACCGATGGGATCGTTGTCCAGCGCGCTGTCCTCGGGCGCGAGCCCGCGCAGAAACGTAAGCGCCTCATGAAGATTGACCATATGGGTATTATACCTGCACGCGACTGCGAACGATTTGTTCGACGGATACGTAACGGAAGGTAGGAGAACTCCTCAAATGAGAAGCAAGATGCGTCTTTGGCAGGTAATGCCCGCAATGACGCTGCTAACGATATCGGTAACCGCCGCGCACGCGCAGCAGGGCGGGGCCCTGAGCACGGTTGACCCTGCATCGGCAGTTCTGCATTCGGCGGATGTTTATGTGGCCCCGGGATTGAAGCATGTCAATCAGGCCGCGTTGGAGGAAGCCGCAAAGCAGGGCAGGGATAACCCGCACACGCTCGTGAAAATCGCGGTCCTGAAAGATCTGCCGGGCGGTTACGCCAGCACCGGCGAGTATACCGCCAAGCTTCATGAGAACCTGAACCTGGGTAAGAATGCGCTAATTGTCGTTGTTAATGGAAAGCCAAAACCAGGGGTTTTCGTTGCGTCGAGTCAATTGACGGCGGGCGAACGCAAGGAGCTTGCGCAAAAAGCGCTGTCGACGATCGGAGTGGATGAGACTAAATCGATCGTTACGCTGACCGGCGATGTGACGTCGAAGATTAACGGTAAAGAATACAAAAGCTCGATAGGACTATGGATCGTGTTTTTAATTGTTGTTATCGCCGTCGCGGCGCTGCTCTTCATGGCGCTGCGGAAAAAGAAACAGAATATTGCAGTCGCCCGTGAACCCGTCGAGGCGCTTCGCGGCAATGTATTGCAGGGCATCGAGTATCTCGATAACTACTCGGAAGTTTTGCCAAAGAATAATCCTGACTCGGATCAAGTACGCGCCTTCCGTCAGGCCGCATCCAACAAGTACGATCAGGCTAGCAAAATCTTGACGACTGCGACTGAAGTGACCGATATCAATCGTGCGCAGGGGTTACTGGATCGCGCGCAGGCGGATATCGAGCAGGGACGACGAGCGCTGGACCGCGCCACCGGCGGAACCGGCAATATCCCGGGAGATGACGCATTCCGTCCAGAACCGTTACCTGTCTCTCAGCCGGAAGTTGAGGCCATTCCACAGAATCAGCGCGGCGTGTCTTTCTTCTCGTCACAACCTGCCCCTCTGAACAATCTCGTGCCGGTGACAATTACCGTCAACGGCGAGAGCCGGCAAGTGCTGGCGACTCCTGAGGAAGCCGATGATCTGCGCCGTGGGCAAATGCCACAGGTGCGCGCATTCAATGTCAATGGTCAGCAAGTGCCATGGTACGCCTACAACCAGTATGACCCTTATCGTGACTACTGGCATTACCAGAACTCGGGCTGGGGAGGCTTTGGAGGCGGGCTGCTTGCGGGCTGGGTTGGAGCCGAAGTGTTGGGCAGCTTATTCGCCCCGCACTATGGTGGGGGCTTTGGTAACTCATCCTACGCCTATTCTACGGATAACGCCTATTATCAAGGTTACTCCGATGCTACACAGAACGGCTATAACGACGTGGGCGGAGCGGAATACATGAACAACGGCGCGTTTGGGGGTGGCGACGGAAATTACAATGATGTCAGCGGCGCCGAATATATGACAAACAATGACGGCGGCGGCGCCGATTGGGGCGGCTTCGGCGGTGGCGGCAATTCTGATTTCGGCGCTGACTTTGGAAGCGATTCTGGCTCCGACTTTGGCGGTTCCGATTTCGGCGGCAGTGACTCCGGCGGCTCGGATTTTGGCAGCTCAGATTAGATCACTCTCGATTGAGAGAGTTGGCGCGATTGCGGAGGGGTCTCCGAACTCTTCGGAGACCCTGGTGTATCTTCACGGCTGGGCTGGGAGCAAGGAGCTCTGGGGCCGCACGCTCGACGACATGTCTGGATGGTCATATGGGGTGGCGCTGGATCTGCCGGGGACGGGGGATACGCCGCTCACGCCGGAGATAGGCTCGATCGCCGATATGGCGCGCTGGGTCGCCGAGACTTGCGCGCGGCTGGGGCTGAAGTCCGTGACGCTGGTGGGACATTCGCTGGGCGGGAATCTGGCGGCGCAGGTGGCGCTGGATCATTCCGAGCTTGTGCGTCGTCTGATCCTTGTGGATGCGCCGCTGGATACGGCGGCGCTGCCAAGGAGGGCGCTCTGGTCGCTGTCGCCGCGCTATGGGATGCATGCCCTGCGGCTGGCCCGTCTTGCCTCGGAGCCGCTCGCGGCGCTCGGGCGCCGGGCGCCCGAGGATTACCGGGGAGGTCCGTGGCTGGCGATGGCGCGGCGGACGCGGCTGTATCTGGACAAGAACAAGGACGCCGATTTGCAGCGGCAGATGCGCTGGCTCAGTGAGAATTCTCTGCCGGCCGAACAGCTGAAATCGATCCAGGCCCCCGTACTCTGGATCCATGGAGTGCTTGACTTCACCGTTTCAATCACCCATGCGCGCGAGGTCGTTCGCGAACTGCCGCATTGGAAACTGCACGCGATGCCTGGCGCCGACCACTCGCCGATGGATCACGATCCCGACGGGTTCGCGCGTATCATTCGCCGTTTCTGCCAGGAGAAATTAACATTCCCTTCCGCGCCCGCGCCGGGAGACGCAAACCCATAAATCCCGTGCTTGACGCGCGCGGGGCGAAGTGCTAGAATCGAATCAATCGCTCAGTTCTCTTTCGGAGGTTTTATTGATGAAGACATTCACCCTCGCCGCAATCACGCTGGCGACTCTCGGCGCGATCGTCGCGCCGCAGGCGGCTCAGGCCAAAAAGGCTCCGGCCGCACCGGTCGTACGCATGGAAACGGTCAAGGGCGTTATCCTGATCAAGCTGTTCCCCAAGGAAGCCCCCCTTTCCACGGCGAACTTTATCAAGCTGGTCAACAAAGGCTTTTACAACGGACTGACGTTTCACCGCATCGCAGATCTCGATCCGAACTCTCCTTCCAAGATCGTCCAGGGCGGCGATCCCGAAGGCAATGGCCAGGGCGGCCCAGGCTGGGAGATCAAGGGCGAGTTTACCAGCAATGGCGTGAAGAACCCGCTCAAGCATGTGGCCGGCGCATTCGCGATGGCGCGCAGCGATTCTAAAGACTCTGCTGGATCGCAGTTCTACATCTGCGTCAACCCGGTTCCGTTCCTGGACGGCAACTACGCCGTCTTCGGCCAGGTGCTCAAGGGGCTGGACGTGGCCGCCAAGCTGCAAGTCGGCGATAAGATGACAAAGGTGACAATGCAGAAGTAGGGAGGCCCTCCTGCTCTGGCCATCCGTTTCTACCCACCCCGGCCTTCGAGCGACTAGCCGTTCTACCCACCCTGGCCCTTCGGGCCACCCCTCCCGCGACGGGAAGGGTATTGAGAATGGCTAGTCGCTCGAAGG